>JANXXW010000571.1 GCA_025350425.1 Rhodospirillales bacterium | reverse complement strand
TGGGTGGACAGCACGCCGCGGTCTGCGCCGCCTCCCTCGCCCGGCCCGGCACGCAGGAACACTGCCCCCGCACCGTCCCCGAACAACACGCAAGTTCCGCGATCCTGCCAGTTGAGGATGCGCGAATAAACTTCCGATCCGATCACCAGCACGCCACGCACCTGGCCCACGCGCAGCATCGCGTCGGCGACCGAAAGGCCATAGATGAAGCCGCTGCAGGCGGCCGAGATGTCGAAGCCGAAGCCCCCGGCGCCGAGTGCGGCCTGCACGCGGAGCGCGGTCGCGGGGAATGCCTGATCCGGGGTTGCCGTGGCCAGTATGATTGCATCCACGTCGGCCGCGACGGCTCCAGCCATATCCAGCGCCACTCGCGCGGCACGCGTCGCCATGAAGGCGCAGGTCTCGTGCGGCTGGGCGAGATAACGCTGCGTGATCCCGGTCCGGTCGCGAATCCACTCGTCGGTCGTCTCGACGGTCTTGGCCAGTTCGTCGTTGGTCATGACGATCTCGGGAAGGTAGCTTCCTACCCCCGCAACGAGGGCGCGAATGCGCGTCATGCCATCTTCTCGGTCAGCGTCGGCCGGCGCTGCGCATCGATACGTGAGAGCCCCTCGCGGATACGGTCATTGAAGCGATGCACCACCATGTCCATCGCCACGTCTACCGCGTGGGCGAAGCCCTCGGCGTCGGTCCCGCCATGCGATTTCACCACAACGCCGTTCAGCCCGACCATGACCGCGCCATTATACCGGCGCGGATCGAGCCACTCCCGCAGGCGCTCCAGCCCGGACCGCGCCAGGAGGTAGCCTAGCTTGGCGCTTAGACTTGATGAGAACACCTGGCGTAGGAGTTGGCCGACCAGCCGCAGGGCGCCCTCTCCGGTCTTGAGGGCGACGTTGCCGGTAAAACCGTCGGTGACAATGACGTCCGTGGTGCCGGCGGCGATGTCGTTGCCCTCGACGAAGCCATGAAATTGCGGGCCGATATGGCTCTCGCGCAGCATGTCGGCGGCCTGGCGGAGTTGCTCGTCGCCCTTGGTCTCCTCGGTGCCGACGTTCAGCAGGCCGATGGTGGGGGCCGTGAGACCCAGTACGGTGCGGGCGAATACGTCACCCATTACCGCGAATTCCACGAGGTTGCGGGTATCGCACACCACGTTTGCTCCCAGGTCGAGCATTACCACGTCACCACGTGCCGAAGGACCGATGGCGGCCATGGCTGGCCGGTCGATGCCGGGCAGTGTCTTGATGACGATCTTCGAAAGCGCCAGCAACGCGCCCGTGTTCCCGGCGGATACGACACCCGACGCCTCGCCACTCGCCACCGCGTCTATAGCCATCCGCATGGAAGCACCGCGGACCCGCAACGCTGCCGTTGGCTTCATGTCGTTGCCGATGACAGCGGGCGAGTGACGCACGGTGCAGGCCGCAGCCGCGCGCGCATGACGTTTCAGCAATGGCGCTAACGCGGCCTCGTCCCCGAATAACAGGAACTTAGCCGCAGGATGCCGCTCGGCCGCAATGGCAATACCGCGCACGACGACCTCGGGAGCATTATCACCCCCCATGCCGTCAATGGCCAATGTGAACGGCGCATCCACCACCTTATCGCTCATGATCCGGAGTGACGACGCCGCGAACCATTGTGATCAGACGCGGACGGCGCCCTTCAAGGCCTTGCCTGCGCCGATCACTTCGCGGCCATCATAATGCCCGCAATGCGAACAGATATGATGCGGGCGGCGCAGCTCACCGCAGTTTGGGCAATCGGCATGGGCCTCGGGGGTCAACGCCTGATGGCTACGACGCATACCGCGCCGTGACGGCGAGGTCTTTCTCTTGGGAACAGCCATGGGACGAAGCCCCTCCGGTAAGCGTGGCGACAGCGCCCACCTACCGACCGAAATGGGAGGCAGAAGGCGCGTGCGGTCACATATTAGCAATAAACTCGAGCCGCGCCGTCTAGCAGAGAGGCACGAGTGCTGCAAGCGCGGCTGGGTGACAACAGGACGATTGCATGATCGTCTGAGGCTTTGCGGGCGAGCCGTCTTACGCACAAACGCCGCGCGGCACTGCGGATAGCTTAGTTTGAAGGCCGCAGGCGAGAAAGCGCGGCGAACGGGGACGCTGGCTGCTCCGCTGCATCCTCGGCCAACCCTGCCCCCGGCTTGCGCGGATAGGGTGCCATCATCAGGGCCAACTGCTCCACGACGGCTTCTCCCAGATCGATCATTGCCCCCGCATAGGGCACCTCGTCATCGGCCTCAGGATCGTCGTCGTCGGATTCGGTGCCCTCGGGCACGAACAGCACTCGAAACGTTTCAGCTATGCGTTCCTCGAACGGGTCCAGCGTGATCACGCAGTCCCGCGTCAGCCTCGCACGCAGCGTTCCTTCGCCCAGCAGGCGGCCAAGCTCCCCGGGGACCATGGAGAGGCGGAAGCGGCACGTGATTTCGGCGATGGCCTCAACGCCGAGTCGAAGCGCCACGGCCATGCGTTCGGCGGCGTCGGCGACCACCTCGACCTCCGCCTCGCCGTGAAACGCGGCCTCGGCCTTCCAGGGGCGGGACAGTTCAACACTCATGCCGTGACCTGTGCGAATATGGCACGGCCTGTGCGCAGGTCCGCCAGAGGTTGCGCGCGCAACGCGGAATCCTGGGCCATCATTATTTCGGCAAGACGGGCAGCCGCGCCCGGCGGCGCCTCGCCGCGCCACACGTTTCGTGTCAGGGCCGCCGCCAAGGCGGCTGCGTCGGCGGCTTGCATTGCCGTCTCGTAGGCGCTGGCGCGACCGTGGAACGCCTCCCACATGGCCCGCACGCGTTTGCCAACGGATAGGTCGCCGACGCCGAGTTCACGCAGATTGATGTCCATATCGCTGAAC
>JANXXW010000501.1 GCA_025350425.1 Rhodospirillales bacterium | reverse complement strand
AGGAAGACCGCAATGATCAGCGTCACGAGCCTTCGTCTAGCAGCTATCCTCACCGCCCTCGCCGGACCGGTTCTGGCCCAGCAGCCAACTGCGGTGCCCACTGCTGGGACGCTGCAGCAAGGCACGCGAATGGCACCTATGCCCGGCATGGCGATACCCGCAACGCCGATGGCAACGCCCGGCGCCGACGTCAGTCCGTCGACGAAGGCGTTCAAGGCCGCCGATGACAAGATGATGACGAACATGGAACGCCCGATGACCGGGGACACCGACAGAGACTTCATCGCCGGAATGCTGCCGCACCATCAGGGTGCCGTGGACATGGCCAGAGTTGAACTCCAATACGGCAGGGATGCGGAGATGCGTCGCCTCGCGCGCGGCATCATCGCAGCCCAGGAGAAAGAGATTGCCCAGATGCGGGCGTGGCAGGCGAAGCACCCGATGCCCCGTTGAACGCCAATGGCGGGGCACGGTGCGCGGTGTCCGAACCATCGGGCGCCACCTGGGACGCCGGGAAGCATTCGAACGCCATGGCAGCCGCGGGATGAGATCGCCGCGTCGCTCGGCACGACGGTCAACAACGTCGCCATGCGGCTGCCCCGGCCCGGACTGAGGCCCTTTGCCGGTCCGTATCACCCGCTCGGCCGGCGTGGCCGATGCGAGACGGTGGAACGCGGTCCGAAAATGTCGGAAACAACTGAATTAATCTTGGCTAGATCACATTTTTGAACCGAGGCACCGGGGAGCTAACGAGTAGCGACAATCGAATGGTTTTCCGCCGGGAACGTCTTGAACGGCCATGAAAGTCGTGCCTGGGGCCTCTTAAAGCGAAGATCGATTTATTCGATGGCATCGTCGCGCAGCCACGTATGCGAAACAACAACTCGTAACTTTCGCTGGATGAACATGACAGTGACGTGATGTCGATTTTTGATTGATTACTGGCTCTGTCGCGAATGCTGCGGATATGCCAGATTCTGATATCGGAATGTTATTTTGGGAGCGCGTTAATAGCTAGTCATCATGGAGCGGCTTTGGCGGTCGGACTCGGTTGGTTCCGGGTCACGTTCGCCTCGCCCATAGATCGCGGAGAGGGCCAATGACATGTCACGCTCCCGCTTGTGGTTGCTGGCCTGGAGCGGCAAGATGGCTAGCGCCGAGTCCGGGCATGTGTTTGGGTCCGGAGCCGCGCCAGCACTACAGGCCACCGATGCTGCCGGTTTGGCCCACCGGTTCCGGACCAATCGATCAAGACGCAACCTTCCACCACGTAGGAATATGGACATGAACCTGCTCAAGCCGACGATTGTCAGCCTGGCCCTGATGGGCACCTTTGCGACATTCGCCTTTGCGCAGAGCGAGTCACCGTCTCTGTATCAGGACAACACGCTCACCATGACGTCCACAAGCGGAAAAGTGATGATGATGACGGTCGCAGACAAGGCAATGGCGGACATGATGATGAAGGGCGCCATGCCGATGACCAAAGGCGTCATGATGATGATGCACGGCGGAAAGATGTACATTGTTCACGACAGGAAGATGCCAAACGGCAAGATGCTGTCTGATTCCATGATGAGCAAGTAGCCTACTCCGAAACATGATTTCCGGGCAGCGGCTACTGTCGGCTGCCCGGAGGTCACGACCGTAAGTTCATCCCCGGGGCCTCACGCCCGCTTACCTTTGAGACGTAGGATCCACGTCTCTCCGCTCTGTCGAAAACACTGTTGGTCCGCATTGTTCGCTGGTCGTAACGCCGCTGGCGGGATGCAACGCGGTTTTGGACCCCCGACTGGCCTGAGATGGGCACAGGTGCAGGAGCGGTCCAGGTTGACGTCGCCATCGGCTCCCCGTCCGGTCAGGATCGAGGCGACGCTGATGATGTTCACTTGCGTATGCTGCAATGCGAGCCCGACCGTATGCAGTTCGACACTGCGACGGCCGAGCCCGAAACGATTGCAAGCGTGTAGCACCCACGTTTCCATGGCAAGAAAGCGTATCAGACTGTTCGGCTGATAAACGTCACAAAGTGATTTAGCCGGGACGTCGGATTGTCAGACAACTTTACCGAGAAAGTCCTGCTTGCCGATCTCGACGCCGTCGCGCCGCAGGATCGCGAACGCGGTCGCGCAGTGGAAGGTGAAGTTTGGGATCGCCCAATTTAACAGGTAACGCTCGCCGGTGAACTTCAGCTCGCGCGACGGCAGCTTGATGGTGATCTCGCGCTCCTCCGAGCCGTCGACTTGCGGAGCCGTCACGGTATCAAAGAACGCGACCGTCTTGGCGATACGCGCCTTCAATTCGTCGAAGGTCAGTTCGTTATCTTCGTATTTCGGAGCCTCGACGCCGGCAAGCCGCGCCACGCACATCTTGGATGTATCGCTCGCGATCTGCACTTGCCGCGTCAGCGTTAGCATATCTGGCGCCAGCCGCGATCCGAGTAACACGGCCTGATCGACTTTCTTCGTGGCCGCGAACGCGGCGCCCTTGTCCAGCACGCCTGAAAGCCCGTTGAGCATCTGGGTGAACAGCGGCACCGAAGCGCCATACATCGAAATCGGCATTACAGACTTCCTCCCTTGCGTCCCGCCATCGCGCCCAGACGCAAGCGAAGTGCGTTCAACTTTATGAATCCCTGAGCGTCAGTCTGGTCGTACGCGCCCTGATCGTCCTCGAATGTCACGGTCTTCATGGAATAAAGGCTGTTCGGGCTTTCGCGCCCGATTACCGTCACGTTGCCCTTATAGAGTTTCATCCGCACGCGGCCGGAAACCGATTTCTGGCTCTCGTCGATCAACGCCTGCATCATGCGGCGCTCCGGGCTGAACCAGAAGCCGTTGTAGATCATTTCCGCATAACGCGGCATCAGGCTGTCCTTGAGATGCGCCGCCTCGCGATCGAGCGTGATGCTTTCGATGCCGCGATGCGCCGCCAGCAGGATCGTGCCGCCCGGCGTCTCGTAGATACCGCGCGACTTCATGCCGACGAAGCGGTTTTCCACCAGATCAAGTCGCCCGATGCCGTTGGCGCGGCCGAGTTCGTTCAACTTGGTCAGCAGCATCGCCGGCGACAGCTTCTCGTCATCAATCGCCACCGGATCGCCGCGCTCGAAATCCACCGAGATGACCGTCGCCCGGTCCGGCGCGTCCTCGGGGCGGATAGTGCGTTGATACACGGCCTCGTCTGCCTCGATGGCGGGGTCCTCGAGGATTTTACCTTCCGAGGAGGAGTGCAGCAGGTTCGCGTCCACCGAGAACGGCGCGTCGCCACGCTTGTCTCTGGCGATCGGTATCTGGTTCAGCTCGGCGAATTCGAGCAGGCGGGTACGGCTTGTCAGCTCCCATTCCCGCCAAGGCGCGATCACCTTCACGTCCGGCTTCAGCGCGTAATAGGCGAGTTCGAACCGTACTTGGTCGTTGCCCTTGCCGGTCGCGCCGTGCGCCACCGCGTCGGCCCCGACCTGCTCGGCGATCTCGATCTGCCGCTGCGCGATCAGCGGGCGCGCGATGGAGGTGCCGAGAAGATACTGCCCTTCGTACAGCGCGTTGGCGCGGAACACGGGGAACACGAAGTCCTTGGTGAAGGTCTCGCGCAGATCGTCGACGAAGATCTCCTTCACGCCGAACATCTCGGCCTTGCGTCGGGCGGGCTCCAACTCCTCGCCCTGGCCTAGATCGGCGGTGAACGTCACGACCTCGCACCCGTAGGTGGTTTGCAGCCATTTGAGAATCACGCTGGTGTCGAGCCCGCCGGAATAGGCGAGCACAACCTTCTTCACATCTTTCACGCGCATGGGCGGATCGTCCTCGATATCTGGCAAAACGACACCGCTACCCCCGGCTGGGACGGGGCGCAAGCGTATGGGCCGCTAGTTGCGAATAACCCGTCATGGTCGGCACCGATGGTGCGGGGCGATGTGGGGTGGAGATGAACGATACGAGATGGGACTGGCTGGCTGAAATGGTCCAGCCTGTCATTTGGAGGAATGAGCGTGCCGAAAGTAAGGCTGGGCAGGCCGAGATCATGTGTCGCAGCCTGCTAACCTAGTGCAATAGCGCATCGGCACTGAGCCACCCAACTTTAGGCGCTGGCGCGCGCCCGCCGGCTCTCGGTACGGAGTTGACCGCAGGCGGCCAGGATGTCGCGGCCGCGTGGCGTCCGCACTGGGGAGGAGAAGCCGGCATCCATGACGATGGCGGCGAAGCGGTCGATGGCGCTTTGGGTACTGGTCTCGTAGGGGCTGCCAGGCCAGAGATTGAACGGGATCAGGTTCACCTTCGCAGGGATGCCCGCGATCAGCCGCACCAGCTCGCGGGCGTCCGCCTCGCTGTCGTTGATACCACGCAGCATCACGTATTCAAACGTGATGCGGCGCGCGTTGGAGGCGGCGGGGTAGCGGCGGCAGGCGGCGATCAGTTCGGCGATCGGGTATTTGCGGTTCAGCGGTACGATCTCATCACGCAGTTCATCACGGACGGCGTGCAAGGAGACAGCGAGGTTCACGCCCAGTTCCGTCCCGGCCCGGTCCATCATCGGCACCACGCCAGAGGTCGACAGCGTGATCCGCCGGCGCGACAGGGCGATGCCCTCACCGTCCATCACAATGGTCATGGCTTTGGCGACGTTCTCGTAGTTGTAGAGCGGTTCACCCATGCCCATCAGCACGATGGTCGAGAGCAGGCGCGGGGTCTCGCCGCGCGGGCTGGGCCATTCGCCGTAGCTGTCCCGCGCCGCCATGAACTGCCCCACGATCTCGGCGGCACCCAGGTTGCGCACCAGGGTCTGTGTGCCCGTGTGGCAGAAGCGGCAGGAGAGAGTGCAACCGACCTGGGATGAAATGCATACGGCCCCGCGGTCTTCCTGGCGATCGGGGATGTAGACCGTCTCGGCTTCCTGGCCGTCACGAAAGCGGAACAGGAACTTCCGGGTTTCGTCCGTGCTGGTCTGGACCTCGGCAGCTTCGGGCCGACCGATGATGAAATGCGCGGCCAGCTTCTCCTGCAAGGGTCGTGCGATGCTGGACATGCGGGAGAAATCCGTGGCGCCCTGATGGTAGATCCAGTGCCAGAGCTGCTTGGCCCGGAATGGCTTTTCGCCGATAGCCGCTAATTCCGCGATAATCTCCTCGCGCGACAGCCCGACCAGTTCACGCCGTCCGTCAGCCAGTTGCGCCGCTGGTGGGGCGAAACGCGCGGTCTTGGCGAGGATGCGCGTGCGTTCGGCTTCCGTCAGGTCGTCCGCTGCCGTGCTCATTTCGGCGGACATGCCTTGGAGATCGCGGCATAGGCGGCATTGAAGCCCTTGAGGCTGAACTGATCCGTCACGGCGCCGCTCTTGGGTCCCGGCGAGGTTGCGGCGATCTGCTTGCTTTTCAGGAACGCCATCACTGCGGCATGGCCGTCACGGGCAAAAGCGGAACGCTGTGCGGTGTAGAAGTCCAGGCTAACCTGCTCCACCGTCAACTCGACCTTGGCGTTCGCCGCATAGGCGAAGCCCGCGCTGAGCGCTACGGCGTCCCGGCCGGCGGGACGTTCGGTGACTGTCAGCACGACGTCGCCACGGCCGGGCAGGGTAGGGGCAGAGGATTGCGCGCGGGTGAAGGCGTAGCAAACGGATTGGCCGCCTTCGAGGCTGGTTGCGGCCGTCCATTCCTCGAACTTGCCAATTGCCTTCGGCCCGGCGGGCTTGGCCGCTGGTGCGGCGGTGTGGACCGGGGCGACCGGCTTGGCGGCGCTACGGACCTGGGCGATGGCGGAGCATGGCGCAAGGGCGGCCAGCAACGCGGCGAGGATGATGGGAACACGCATAACAAAGAGATACGGGGACGTTGCCTTGGGAACAAGCGCTCCGCTGGCGCAGCTGCTAATCCTTCGCATCGAGCCACGCAGGCCGGACGGCGCGAAAGACCGGATTCCCATGTGGGCCGGGCGGTTCCGGCGAAATTCCGCCACCCGAAGCCACCGGCCGGTCCCCGAACCTACTCTGTTGCAACAGGCGGTCGTACAGCACTAGCGCTCCCGCAACGGCCAGGTTCAAGGCGAACCGCGTGGGAATTCGTACGACATGGCGGCAGCGCGCCAGCGTGGCGGGCGACAGGCCGGAACGCTCGGGACCCAGAATGTAGGCGGCGCTCAACGGATGGCGGAACGCCGGCAACTCGGTCGCCTCCGGGAGCAACTCGATACCCACCAGCACGCACTCGTTGGGGAGCGTCATGGTGGCCGGGTCATCGAAGCGCCAAAGTGGGACATGGCTCGGCGTGTCCGAGGTATCGGCCAGCCTTGAGGCGCGCGAGTCAAAGCCAGCGTTGACCGTGAAACAGAATGCCGCACCGAAGGCGTGCGCTGTTCGCAGCAACGCGCCGACGTTGGCCGATTTCGAAACGCCCTCAACGCCGATCCCGAAATAGCCGCGCGGCTGCCGGTCGCGCACGCTCAGTTGAGCGCTAGCCATCAAGCGGCTTCGAGAATTGAGACGAGGTAGAACGGTCGCCGGTGTTCCGACAACACGGTGAAACCCGGTGACCACGCGAAAGCGCGGTGAATACGCCGTGTGATGCGGCTGTCAGGATCGGCGAAAAAAAAGAAATGGTTGGCCAGCAGGCACACGCCACCTGGCTTGAGCAGCCGAGAAACCCGCATTGCCAGCGCCTTGAGCGTCGAATCCGCGAGCGGTTGCGGCAGGTAGTAGATCGTGTCGGCGATGGCCACGAGGTCAAAGCAACCATCTAATGCGACCGGAATATCACGGATGTCGCCCTGGTCGAACCGGAGACTGGGCATATCCGCGTTCAGCGTCCGGGCATGTTCCACGGCGCGTTGCGAAATATCGAGCCCAAGCACCGCATCAGCGCGCGTGGCCAGCCGCCGTCCAAGCAGCCCGAGACCCGAACCAAGATCAAGACCCTGGGCGAAGCGCCGTCCCGAGGGTAGCAGCGAAACGAGGGTATCGTATTTGCGGCTCTGATAACGATAGCGACCGTCGTTCGACGCCCAGGGGTCTCCGTTATGTCCATTGTAGGCGGCATCGAAGGCTGCTTGATCGTCATCTATCGCCCGGACCCTGGCGATTGCCGCATCGGTGCGGGCGCTGCGGAGGAACAGTGGGATATCACGCGGCGACATGAACGCCATTCGGTCGGCGTTGCGACGCAGCGTGGCAATGAAGCCGGTCTGTTGTAACATTGTGGCGTCCTTCGTCCGGGAGCGTAGATGCCATTGCGGCTGACAGCGGTCCAGCGCTGGTCTATGCCGCCATGATGCCCGATCCGACCGATAGCCGCCTGGCGGCCCAGTACGAAGCCTACCCGTATCCGAAGCGGGACCCGCGCGATGAGGCCAAGCGGCTGATCATCGGAAGCCCAAGCCACCTCCGCGAAATCGACCATTGGGTGTTCGGTGCCTGCCGCTCCGCGAGCCAGCCGCTCCGCGCGCTGGTCGCGGGCGGCGGCACAGGTGACGGCACCGTCATGCTGGCGACACACATGACCCGGGCCGGACGCCAGGGCAGCGTGACGTACTTGGACCGCTCGGCCGCCGCCATGGCGGTCGCGCGGGGCAGGGCGGAGGCGAGAGGCCTCGCTAACATCGTCTGGGAAACCCGCTCGATCCTCGACCTGCCGGGCTCAGGCCTGGGCCCGTTTGACTACATCGACTGCTGTGGCGTGCTGCATCATATGCCCGATCCGGCGGCGGGCTTGGCCGCGCTGGTTTCGGTGCTGGCGCCGAGCGGAGGCCTCGGCATCATGGTGTATGCCCCGCACGGCCGAACCGGTGTCTATATGCTGCAAGACGCGTTACGCCGTCTTGCGCCGCCCGACCTACCGCCGGCCCAGCGGCTGGATATCGCCCGCCGGGTGATGAAGCACCTGCCCGAAAGCGCGTGGCTGCGGGCCAACCGCAACTTCTCCGACCACCTCGATGGCGGCGACGCCGGCCTGTACGACCTGCTGCTCAACCCGCGCGACCGTCCCTATGATGTGCCGGCACTGTATGCGCTGCTCGCTGATGCGGGCCTGTCGGTCACCTGCCTGATGGAGCCGATGCGCTACGACCCCGCCCTATACATGCCCGACCCCAAACTGCGCGCGCTCGCCGCCGACATGGACGCGGTCGGGCGCGCGGCCCTCGCCGAGGCACTTACTGCCAACATCAGCACCCATGTCGTTTATTGCGTGCGGACAACCGACGCATGGGCACTTCCAGATGGTACAGTGCCCGATGCGGTGCCGGTTGCGCGTGAGATGCCGGCCGACGAACTCGCGCGCAATATCCGTCCGGACGGGGTGTTGCCATTCTTGTTCGATGGGCTGCGGGTGCCCGTCGCATTGCCACCGCTGGCCGTTCCCATCCTCAAGCTGATCGACGGGGTCCGCACGGTTGGCGAAATCGCCGCGACGCTGGCCGGACGGGGCACAGCGGCGCCGGCCTTCGGTAAGGCCTGGGCCGAGACCTGGGCCAAGCTCTCCGCCCTCAACCGTATCCTGCTTGCCCCGCCGCCTTGACCGTATCTCGCCCGGCCATCGTGATCTTCGGCGCGGCGGTGCGGGCCGATGGTTCCGCCAGCGACACCTTGCTGCGCCGGGTTGCGGCTGCGGCGGCCTTCGGCGCCGTTCAGGATCTACCAATATACATGCCGACCGGGGCGGTGGGCCGGCACGGCGGGTCGGAGGCGTCGGTCATGGCCGGGCTGCTGGCCGGGTTCGGCGTTCCAGCCGGGGACATCGTTCTGGAGGAGACCGGGACCGACACGCTCTCATCCGTGCGCGCGGTGGCGCGGCTGCTGCGTCATCATCGCGGGCCGGTTTACGCCGCCAGCAGTGCCTATCACCTGCCGCGATGCCTGATCCTGCTGCGGCTCGCGGGGGTGCGGGCGTGGAAATGCCCGCCGCCGCTATTTCCGGCAGCCACGGGCATTCGCAAGCGTTGGTTCTGGAGAATGCGCGAGATGGCGGCGATCCCCTGGGATGTCGGGATCATCGCCGCCCTTCGCGTGACGGGAAGAGTCTAGCGCTCTTCCTCGCCGCGCTCGCTGTCTACTTCGACCTCCGCGATCGCTTCCGGGTCCTCGTCGTCGAGGTCGGCGGCGTCATCGAGCACATCTTCCTCGGCCTCGTCCTCGGCGGCTTCGGGTTCGGCTTCCGCATCGTCCGCGCCGGGCACCGGGATCACCTTGGCGCGACGCTTCTCCTCGGCGACGTTGCCGCCACCGCGGCGGATGCGCGGCTGTTCGGCCGGCTGTTCCGTGTCGCATTTGGGGCAGACCGCGGGCACTTTGCCGAGATCGTAAAATTTGGCGGCGCAGTTGACGCAAACGCGCTTGGTGCCAAGCTCTGGCTTAACCATCTAGGCCTCATTCGGGGAAGGCGGCCCCATGCCATCGTGAGGCGCGGCTGTCAAACGCTATGGCGCCATGCTAAGCGCGCCCCGTCATGATTTCAGCCCCCCGCCCGCTCTCCGCGCATCGCCCCGCAGCACCCCTCGCAGGCACTCTGAGGGTGCCCGGCGATAAATCCATCAGCCATCGCGCCCTCATGTTTGGCGCCCTCGCTTTAGGTGAGACCCGTATCGCCGGCCTGCTGGAAGGCGATGACGTGCTCCGTACCGCCGCTGCCATGCGGGCGCTGGGGGCCGAGATCGTCCAGGGCGCGGAAGGCTGGACCGTGACCGGGCGGGGTGTGGGCGGCCTGCGGGAGCCGGAAGACGTGCTGGACATGGGCAATTCCGGCACGGCCGCACGCCTGCTCGCCGGCATCCTGGCCAGCAGCCCCGGTTTCGCCGTCATGACCGGGGATGCCAGCCTGCGCCGCCGACCCATGAAGCGCGTCATCGATCCGCTGACCGCCTGCGGTGCCCGCTTCGAGTCCCGTTCCGGCGGGCGTCTGCCGCTGGCGATCCATGGCGCCGTGGACGCGCTGCCGCTGGAATATCGCCTGCCCGTGGCTTCGGCACAGGTAAAATCCGCGATCCTGCTGTGCGGCCTCAATGCTTCCGGCATTACCCGCGTCATCGAACCTGTCGCTACGCGCGACCACAGCGAGAACATGCTGCGCCATTTCGGGGCGGAAGTTACCGTCATGGTCGAGGGCGCTGGCCGGGTCATTACCCTGCGCGGCCAGCCGGAGCTGATTGCCGCCGATATTGTGGTCCCTGGAGACCCATCCTCCGCTGCCTTTCCTATTGTGGCTGCGTTGCTGATTCCCGGTTCCGTCCTGCGGCTTGAAGGCGTCGGCCTCAACCCGCTCCGTACGGGCCTGTTTACCTGCCTGCGCGAAATGGGCGGCGACATCGTGATCGAGAACGAGCGGCTGGAAGGGGGTGAACCGGTCGGGGACCTCATCGTCCATCACGCGACGTTGCGCGGCATCGACGTGCCTCCCGGACGGGTTCCCAGCATGGTCGATGAGTTCCCCATCCTCGCGGTCGCGGCCGCGTTCGCGCAGGGGACCACGAGGATGCGCGGGCTGCATGAGTTGCGGGTGAAGGAAAGCGACCGGCTCGCGGCCACTGCCGCTTTGCTGGAATGCAACGGCGCGCGCCTGGAGGTCGTCGGCGACGACCTGCTGGTCCATGGCACCGGCCGGCCCGCGCCCGGGGGTGGTCTGGTGCAGACTCACATGGACCACCGGCTCGCCATGAGCGCCCTGGTGTTTGGCCTGGCGTCCGATCAGCCGGTGCGGGTGGACGATGGCAGTTTCATCGACACTAGCTTTCCGGGCTTCGTGGATTTGATGAACGGCAGCATCGGCAATGGCGGGGGCTCGGCCCTCCGGACCGTATGACCGCCCTGATCATCGCTATCGATGGTCCGGCGGCGGCCGGGAAGGGCACGCTCGCCCGTCGCCTGGCGGCCCTGTATGGCTTGCCGCACCTCGATACCGGTTTGTTGTACCGCGTCACCGGGCGCCGGGTGCTGGATGCCGGGGGCGATCCCACGGATGTCGTGGCCGCCGAAGCCGCTGCGCGCGGCATCGTGCCGGCGGACTTCACCCGTGCCGATCTGCGCGGCCCGGTCGCGGACGAGGCGGCCAGCAAGGTCGCTGCGTTGCTGCCCGTGCGGGAGGCGCTGTTCGATTTCCAGCGGCAATTCGGGGATGGACGCGGTGCGGTGCTGGACGGTCGCGACATCGGCACGGTCATCTTCCCCGATGCCACCGCAAAGCTGTTCGTGACGGCCAGCGCCGATGCGCGCGGGGAACGTCGCTGGCGCGAGTTACGGGCACGGGGCGTCGCGGCAGAGCTTGCAATCGTCACCGCCGAGGTTCGCGCCCGCGACGCCGCCGACGAGGCCCGTGCGGCATCGCCACTGCGTCCGGCTGTGGATGCGCTGGTGCTGGACACCACCGATCTGGACCCGGAAGGCGCGTTCGTGCGGGCGATGGAGCTGCTCGCCGGCGTGCTTCCCTCGTCTCTCATAGTGCGTAGACGGGATGCGGGATGACTAGACCAAAGGTCGGTTGAGCCGGGCCATAGACGGAAATGTTGTTAGCGTTGGCTGAACTCCCTTTCTGGACCGGTGTCGAAGTCCTGATCCGCAGGCGCGCGCAAACTCCTTGACTCCAATCACGGCAGGCGTATTCCACCTTCACAGCGCAATACCGCGCAAATTCGGCCTGCGTCTTAGGGACGCGGGCACGCCGTGTTTTAGACAAAACGCGCATTCCACTCCTCCCTAGCGCAACGTGCAGGGCGGTCCCAAGGACAACGTATACCACATGGCATCCAGCGCCGCTGCTCTCGCCGACTATGACGATCACATGGGCGGAGAAGATTTTGCCTCTCTACTCGATGAGTCCCTCGGCCTCAACGCAGGCTTTGACGGGTCCGTCGTTACCGGCAAGGTAATCCGCCTTACCGAAGAATTCGCCATCGTCGATGTCGGGTTGAAGAGCGAGGGCCGCGTCGCCCTCAAGGAATTCGGCGCTCCCGGCAGCAATGTCGAGGTAAAGCCCGGTGACCTCATCGAGCTGTTCGTTGAGCGCTACGAGGACCGTGACGGCACTATCGTGCTGTCGCGCGAGAAGGCGCGCCGCGAGGAAGCCTGGACCAACCTCGAGAAGGCGTTCGAGGAGACCCAGCGCGTCAACGGCACCATTTATGGCCGCGTCAAGGGCGGCTTCACCGTCGATCTCGGCGGCGCCGTGGCCTTCCTGCCGGGCAGCCAGGTAGATATCCGCCCCGTTCGCGACGTTGGCCCGCTGATGGGCACCCCACAGCCATTCCAGATTCTCAAGATGGACCGCGCGCGCGGCAACATCGTGGTTTCGCGCCGCGCCGTGCTGGAAGAGACCCGCGCCGAGCAGCGCAGCGAGCTGATCCAGGGCCTCAAGGAAGGCATGATCCTCGACGGCGTGGTCAAGAACATCACCGACTACGGCGCCTTCGTCGATCTGGGTGGCGTCGATGGCCTGCTGCACGTCACCGACATCGCGTGGCGCCGCATCAACCACCCGAGCGAGGCGTTGCAGATCGGCCAGGCGGTCAAGGTGCAGGTGATCCGCTTCAACCCGGAAACCCAGCGCATCAGCCTCGGCATGAAGCAGCTTGAGGCCGATCCGTGGGAAGGTGTGACGGCGAAGTATCCGCCAGGCGCCAAGTATACTGGCCGCGTGACCAACATCACCGATTACGGCGCCTTCGTGGAGCTGGAGCCGGGCGTCGAGGGTCTGGTCCACGTTTCCGAGATGAGCTGGACCAAGAAGAACGTCCACCCCGGCAAGATCGTGGCGACCAGCCAGGAAGTCGAGGTCATGGTGCTGGACGTGGACAGCTCCAAGCGGCGGATTTCGCTCGGCCTCAAGCAGGTCCAGCGCAACCCCTGGGAGCAGTTCATCGACGAGCATCCGGTTGGATCGACCGTCGAGGGCGAGATTCGCAACATCACCGAGTTCGGCCTGTTCATCGGCATCGGCGTGGATATCGATGGCATGATCCACATGTCCGATCTGTCCTGGGACGACCCAGGCGAGCTGGCCATGGCGAAGTACGAAAAGACCCAGATCGTCAAGGCGAAGGTCCTCGACGTCGACGTCGAGAAGGAACGCATCAGCCTCGGCATCAAGCAGCTGCAGGACGACCCGGCAGCAACCGTGCTGGATCGCGTCCACAAGGGTGACATCGTCACCTGCGTAGTGACGGCTGTGCAGGCCAACGGCATCGAAGTGAAGGTGGACGAGGTTCTTACCGGCTTCATCCGCCGCGCCGAACTGGCCCGCGATAAGGGTGACCAGCGTCCCGAGCGTTTCGCCATCGGCGAGAAGGTCGATGCCCGCATCACCGGTGTGGATCGCGCCGCCCGCAAGCTCCAGCTCACCATCAAGGG
>JANXXW010000486.1 GCA_025350425.1 Rhodospirillales bacterium | reverse complement strand
CCCGCCCACTGCACCGCTGGGTCCGGGCGCAGGAATGCGCCGTATTTGCTGGTCTTGAAGCTGAGGCCGATCACCTGCTCGCCCATCGCGAGAAGGGCCGCGGCCGTGTGAAAGCCGATAAAGCCAGCAGCGCCAGTGAGCAGGATAGTCACGTGAACGCTCCGTGCGGTTGGAGCCACTTAATCGGTGCGCGAGTGAGCGACAAGCCGTTCAACATGGTAGGCTTCAGCCAGGGAAGACGCTGGCGCGGCCTGATCGGAGTTCAGGCATGACGCTTCGGATACTGCTGGTGGACGACAATGCCGTGCGGGCCGAATTGGTCCGCACCGGGCTGGAAGCGGATGGCTGCGTCGTGATCGACGTGGCGCCGGACGTGACCGACCTCGTGCGACGAGTGCGAGCGGCAGCGGCTGACGTGATCGTGTGCGACTTCGACGATGCCTCACGCGGTGCGATCGAGTCCATGCGGGCATTGAACCGCGACGAACCTCGCCCCGTAGTGATGTTCGTCGACCGCTCCGATCCCGATAGCATTGCCGCGGCAATGGCAGCGGGGGTCGCGGCCTACGTGATCGAGGGGCTGGCGCCGGGTCGGGTGAAGGCCGTGGTCGACGTGGCGATCGCGCGGTTTACGGCGCATCAGGCGTTGAAAGCAGAGTTGCACGAGGCACGTTCGGCGCTTTCCGACCGCAAGCTCATCGATCGGGCGAAGGGTCTCCTCATGCAGTCCCGGCGAATGACCGAGGACGAGGCATACCGCACGTTACGCAATCTTGCGATGGATCAGGGCAAACGGCTGGCCGATGTCGCCGAAAGTGTCATCACCCTGGCAAAAATGCTCAAATAAAGTGCATACAAAAGAGGTTTTGGCACTCTTCTGACGCGTTGTGGGCGTTAACAGCCGAATTGCTCTCTTTGTAGTCTTGGCACGCATGTTGCTCCGCTCCGAGTGATTTATCGTTGGCTGTGTCAATGGCGACCGCCTGACGTCCACATTCATACTTGCCGGCCAATGGCGGTCGCATCCCTCGGTTTTGAACGATCGCCATGCTCACCGACGCACTTTCCAACTTCCAGGCCCGCGCGTGGTTACGGCCGGAAGCCGGAGCTCTAGAGATTGGCTACGTGCCGTTGACCGATGCGGCTCCGCTTTTGGTAGCCGAGGAGTTGGGTTTTTTTGCGCGGCATGGCGTCACGATACGGCTGAGCCAAGCGGCCGGTTGGGCGGCGTTGCGTGACAGAGTTGCCTTCGGAGGGTTCGACGGCGCCCAGATGCTTTCCCCGTTGCCGATCGCCCTGCGGATCGGGCTTGGAGGGGTGCAGCGCGATACGGTTGTGGGCGCGACATTGGGCCTCAACGGCAACGTACTGACGCTGTCAAAGCCGCTGGCCACGGAGTTGGCGGATGGGAAGCCGTTGTATCCAATGCCAGCCGAGATGCTGGCGGGCGCGATCACACAAAGGCGGGCGCAAGGCCGACCGGACCTCGTGATTGCTGTGGTGTTTCCATTCTCGTCCCACAATTACCTGTTGCGCCGGTGGCTAGCCAGCGGTGGCATCGATCCGGAAACCGATTTGCGCCTGGTCGTGGTGCCTCCGTCTGAAATGCCAACACGCCTGGCCGAGGGCGATATCGACGGGTTTTGTGTGGGCGAGCCGTGGGGTTCGCGCGCGGTCGATCTCGATGTGGGCAGGATCGTGCTCGCAACGGCCGATATCTGGCCGGATCATCCCGAGAAAGTACTGGTGTTTCCAGCCGACCTCGTCGCCCGCGACCGGCCCCTCGTGGTGGCCGGTATCGCCGCGGTGATCGAGGCCGGGCGATGGATCGAGGCACCCGGCAACCTTCCGGCGACGGTGGACATCCTATGTCGCCGGGCACTGCCGTCGATCCCGCGCGAGATCGTGTCGCTGGCGCTGGAAGGCCGGTTCCTCGCCGGCTCCGGCGAGACGCCCACCAAGACCGCACCGCTCCGCGTAAGCCAAGACGTGACCTATCCCGATCCTGCGCATGGCCGCCGATGGCTGGCCGAAATGCGTGCCTGGGCACACGTGCCTGCCGAAACTGATCCCGACATGCCCAACGAGATCTGGGAGCCAGCGCTGTGGCTCGAGGCCATGGGCTTGGTCGGCCCCCAATGACGCACCCGGAGACCACAATGAGCCCAATTCCCCTGCCTCGCCGCCGCTTTCTCGGAACCGCGACCGCGACCGCGGCATTATTGGCCGCCGCGCGACTCAGTCTACCCCATAGCGCGCGGGCGGAGACATCCGGGCCAGAAACCACGAAGGCGATACTCGGCTACATCGCGCTCACAGACGCTGCGCCATTGATCGTGGCTAAGGAGCACGGCCTGTTCGCCAAATACGGTATGCCTGATGTCGAGGTCGCCAAGCAGGCGTCGTGGGGCGGGACGCGGGACAATCTGGTGCTCGGTGGAGATGCCGGGGGCATCGATGGCGCTCATATTCTGACCCCGCTGCCTTACCTCATCAGTACTGGCAAGGTGGTGCAGAACAGCCAGCTGGTGCCGATGAGCATCCTGGCGCGGTTGAACACCAACGGCCAGGCGATCAGCGTCGCCAACTCGCTGGCCAAAGCCGGCGCCAAGCTCGACTCGACCCCGTTGAAAGCGGTGTTCGCCGCCAAGACGGACAACAAGGTCGCGATGACATTCCGTGGCGGCACGCATGATCTTTGGCTCCGTTACTGGCTCGCGGCAGGCGGGATCGACCCCGATCACGACGTACAGACAATCGTGGTTCCGCCGCCGCAGATGGTGGCGAACATGAAGGTGGGTACCATGGACGCGTTCTGCGTGGGCGAGCCGTGGAACGACCAGCTCGTGCACCAGAAGCTGGGCTACACGGCGTGCGTCACCGGTGAGATCTGGAAAGACCATCCAGAGAAGTCGTTGGCTGTGCGCGCGGACTGGGTAGCGAAGCATCCTCGTGCCGCCGAGGCCCTGACGGCAGCAGTGATCGAGGCGCAGATCTGGTGCGACAAGCTTGAGAACAAGGACGAGTTGGCAGCGTTGTTGGGCAAGCGCGCGTGGTTCAATGTTCCTTTGGCCGACATTCTTCCACGCAGCAAAGGCGACATCGATTACGGCGATGGTCGCGAGGTGACAGGGTCGCCATTGCGCATGAAGTTCTGGGCCGATCACGCGTCGTACCCCTTTCAGTCACACGATCTGTGGTTCCTGACAGAGAACGTTCGATGGGGGATTCTTCCGGCGGACACGAATTTTGGCAAATTGATCGGCGAGGTTAATCGCGAGGATATCTGGCGCGCCGCCGCGAAACTTACGGGTATCGCGACCTCTGATATCCCGGCGACAAAGTCGCGCGGCACAGAGACGTTCTTCGACGGCAAAGTATTCGATCCCGACCAGCCTGCCGCCTACCTTTCCGCACTCGCGATCAAGAAGGTATCCGCATGAGCGAAGCCGTTTCCAGGAGTGCCTCGGGCGGACTCTCGCTGCCGAACGCTGCGTTCGGCAGGCGTGTTCTCGGCGTGCTCGGTCAACAGATCCGCAATGTGTTGCCATTGATATTCATGCTCGCCCTGATTTTTGGTGTGTGGCAGCTGATCTGCTCGTCGGCGGGCTCCGCCCTGCC
>JANXXW010000473.1 GCA_025350425.1 Rhodospirillales bacterium | reverse complement strand
CGATGGGGAAGGCCGCTCGTGCGTCGTTCCTCAGCAGGGTTGCCGGTGCCCCGAGCGTTGCCTGCAGCGTTACCGCGGTGCCGGCGAGCGTGCCATCCAGCCGCGCCTGCGTGGGCGCATCCATGCTCGGCGCGGTGAGGTCGAGGTGATCGACATGCAGCGCGGCATATCCAGCCATCGCAAAATCGGCGGCTCCGGCGTGCAGCGAGATCCCCGATATCTCGGGCAGTGTCTCGCCCCGGTCGACCAGATGGGCCGCGAGGCTCAAATCCTTCAACGCCGGCAGGGAAAGCCCGGTCATGCCCGACAATGCGGACAGGTCCTGCGCCCCGGCCTCGAACGCCAGATCATAGCCTCGCGCCGACCGGGGCCGGGCGATACCGCCGGATACCGACATCCGCGCCGCCACATTCTCCGCCAGGATCTGGACCGGCCATGGCGACGCCGGATTATCTGACTCGAACGCCGAAGACGACCCAACCTGACCTGAAATGCGGGTCCGTTCGGTGCCCAGTCCGATTTCGCCATCTATCGAGATCGGTGACTCGGCCGAGGTGGCCGCCAAAGTCAGGCGCGGCACGGTGGCTTTTATCGCCCGGCCAACGCGGCCATCCCGCAACTCCACATCACCATCGCGGAGTTCCAGCACCCGCACATCCGAACGCCACGGCCTTGAGGGCGATCCGCTGGGGACGGCGGCTGGCGACGCGGTAGGACGGGGCGGCTCGAACCGCCAGTTCGGCACAGCTTCGGCGGTGGTTTCCAGCAAAATGGACGGGTGTTCCAGGGTTAGCCGCTCGACCACGATCTCGCGGTTGAACAGCGGCAGCCAGGCCACTTTGGCCTCCAGCCGCCCCACGCGGGCCATTTCTGGTCGCGAGCCGCCTTGTATGTTCGACAGCGTCACGTCATCGGCTGCCAGGGTCAGCGACAAACCCGGCCAAATCGAAATCGGCCCCTGCAGCACCAGCGTCCGCCCGGTCGACCGTCGCACGGCTTCGGCTACCCGCGCCTTTATCGCCGCCTGGTCCGGCACTGCCACCACCGCCGCCACGCTCGCGGCTGCCACAGCCGCCACGCCCAGCCCGATCAACTTCAGACGCGGTTTGCGGCGATGGTGGCTTGGCGTGGTCGGCTCGGGGGGATGGACCACGGCTAGACCGGGGCGCGGTCGGTCGTCATCGCCGCACGGGCGCCAACGGTGCGGGAGCGTCGAATCCCAGATCACGGAAGGTCGCCGCCATGTGCGCCGGCAGCCCGGCCTCGACCGTCAGCACACCACCGTCGGGATGCGGCACCACGAGGCGTCTCGCATGCAAATGGAGTTGCTCCGACAAGCCGTCCACGATGGCGCTGTTGCGGTTGTTCTCCCGCCGCTCGCCGTACGGGTAGTCACCGAGGATCGGCGTCCCGAGGGACGCGCAATGCACGCGCAACTGATGTGTCCGGCCCGTCAGCGGTCGTAATTCGAGCCATGCGAGCTTGCGGGCGGCATGATCCAGCGTCCGGTAATCGGTGTAGGCCCGCGACACGTCCTTGTCCCCCGGCTTGGCCAATCCGACGCGCTCACCACCCGGTCCGTCCAACTTCACGAGCGGCAGATCGATCCGCCCCTCGACCGGCACTGGCCGGCCGGCGACCACCGCCCAATAGGTCTTCTCCACCGCGCGGGTGCGGAACGCCGCCGCGAGCTTGGCCGCGACCCCTGCGGTGCGCGCCACCACGATCACCCCCGTAGTATCGCGATCAAGCCGATGCACCAGGCGCGGGCGCCCGCCGGGACCACGGTAGGCTTCGAGCATCCCATCGAGGTGGCGCGCGATACCGGTGCCACCCTGGCTCGGCAGGCCTGCCGGCTTGTTGAGCACAAACAGGTAATCGTCCTCGAACAACACCATTGCGTCCAGTTCTTGCCGCGCCTTGGGATCGACAGGCAGGAGCTTGGGTTCGGGCAGCGGATCGAGCCGCAAGGGCGGAATCCGTACGGTCTGCCCAGGTGCGAGGCGCGTTGCGCCCTCCACCCGCTTGCCGTCCACCCGCACCTGTCCGGTCCGGCACATCTTCTGGATGGCGCCCTGAGTGAGCGCCGGGTAGTGACGCCGGAACCAGCGATCGAGCCGTAAATCAAGCTCGTCGTCCAATACCGCGCGGCTGGTGACAGTCATTGCCGTTCCTCTCGCAGCTTCGCCCAATAGGCCAGCCGCTTGCCGACCTCGCGCTCGAACCCGCGCTCCTTCGGGCGATAGAACTCCCGACGCGCGATACCGTCTGGGAAGTAGTTCTGCCCGGAGAACGCGTCCAGCGCGTTGTGGTCATAGTCGTAACCCGAACCGTATCCGAGTTGTTTCATCATCTTGGTGGGCGCGTTCAGAATATGCGCCGGCGGCATCAGGCTGCCGGTCTCCCTCGCGGCCCGCATCGCCTCGCCAAACGCCACATAGGCCGCGTTGGATTTCGGAGCCGTTCCGAGATAGACGACGACTTGGGCCAGTGCCAGATCGCCCTCTGGACTACCGAGACGCTCATAGGCTTCCCAGCCGGCCAGTGCCTGGGGGAGAGCCTGGGGATCGGCCATGCCGATATCCTCGGACGCGAACCGCACCAGCCGCCGGGCGATGTAGCGCGCGTCTTCGCCGCCGGTCAGCATACGGGCGAACCAATACAGCGCAGCGTCGGGATCGGAGCCGCGCAGGGCTTTGTGCAGGGCGGAAATGAGGTTGTAGTGCTCCTCGCGATCCTTGTCGTAGAGCGCCGCGCGCCGTGCCAGCAACTCCGACAGCCCGGCGACGTCCAAGGCCGGCGTTTCGGCCGGAAGCGCCACCAGTTGCTCAGCCAAGTTCAGCAGATACCGGCCATCGCCATCCGCCATGGCGCGCAGCGTGTTGCGCGCCTCATCCAGCAACGGGAGCCCTGCCCCGGCTTCAGCCTCCACGCGGACCAGCAACTGCTCCAGTGCCCCATCGTCGAGGCGCCGTAGCACCAGAACCTGGCATCTCGACAGCAGGGCCCCGTTGAGTGCGAAAGAGGGATTTTCCGTCGTGGCACCTACCAGAACCACGGTGCCATTCTCGACCACGGGCAGGAAGCCGTCCTGCTGCGCGCGGTTGAACCGATGTATTTCATCGACGAAAAGCAGCGTTCCCTGTCCGGTCTGCCGCAATTGCCGGGCCTGCTCGAAGGTGCGTTTCAGGTCTGCCACCCCCGAGAACACCGCCGAAAGCTGCACGAAATGCAGCCCAGCCGCCTCCGCCAGCAACCGCGCGATCGTGGTCTTGCCGACACCGGGAGGCCCCCACAGGATCACGGAGGCCAAAGAGCCCCGCGACAACATGCGCGTCAGCGTTCCAGCCTCGCCAAGCAAATGGTCCTGGCCGACGACATCGGCGAGCGCACGTGGACGCAGCCGGTCCGCCAATGGAGCGACGGGATCGACGGCGAACAGGTCATGGGCCTTCACGGGATTGAGCACCGATTTGATGTCATGGCGACGAGGGGGAATTACCAGCCGGTGATGCGCTGGTCTGCGACACTTTGCCCATGAGGGCATCCGTTCGCCCGACAGGCCAACGCAAGTGCCTGAGCGGGGAAAACGCCCAATCCACGAAACACGAGCCTGACAGGCAGATGAACCATGCCGTGACCAGCGATGGCGCCACCCAGAGCGACGCTATTACCGCAGTTGGGATTAGGTTCCGCGGCACCGGATGCCACGCCCTTGTCCTCGAACAAGCAGGTCGGAGGGTTGGAGGTCTTGCGCCCAAGCATAACGCGGACCGAATGTGTCGATGAGATCCGGGAATACCCGCCCGATCGCGTCATACGAGGGGCACACTCGGCATGCCGGGCGTTAGTAGCTGTATGGCGCCAGAAACGAAATCGCCGCTCCCGTAGAGAGCGGCGATCCAAGACGTTAGGCTAGTGTCACTCGCTGTCGCTGTCCGGGTTCTCTTCCGCACGAGGCCCACTATCCAGACCCTTGGCCGACGGATCCCGGTCAACCAATTCGATCACCGCCATATCGGCCGCGTCACCGTGGCGGATACCTGCGCGAAGGACCCGCGTGTAGCCGCCGGAGCGCGACTTGTAGCGATCCGCGATGGCACCGAACAGCTTCGACACGATCACATCGTCTCTCAGCTGCGCATAGGCCTGACGCTTGGCATGAAGGCCGCCACGCTTGCCGAGCGTAATCAGACGCTCTGCAACCGGACCCAATTCCTTCGCCTTGGGCAGGGTGGTGGTGATCTGTTCGTGCTTAATCAGCGCGTGAGCCATGTTGCGAAACATGGCCAGCCGATGGCTCGTGGTAACGCCAAGCTTCCGCCCAGCAACTCCGTGACGCATATTTTATATCCCTGCCCGGCTCAGAACGGCTCTTCCAGCCGCTTCGCGAGGTCCTCGACGTTTTCAGGCGGCCAACCAGATACGGTCATGCCGAGCGACAGGCCCATCGCAGTCAGGACCTCCTTGATCTCGTTCAACGACTTGCGCCCGAAGTTCGGCGTGCGCAGCATCTCCTGCTCGGACTTCTGCACGAGGTCGCCGATATAAACGATGTTGTCGTTCTTGAGGCAGTTCGCGCTACGAACCGACAGTTCCAACTCGTCGACCTTGCGGAGCAGGTTACGGTTGAACGGCAGATCGTCCTGCGGCTCCTCGAAGCGCATCTGCTGAGGCTCATCGAAGTTGATGAACAGCTGCAACTGGTCTTGCAGAATACGAGCAGCCAGGGCCACCGCATCCTCGGGACTCACGGACCCGTTGGTCTCGACCGTCAAC
>JANXXW010000463.1 GCA_025350425.1 Rhodospirillales bacterium | reverse complement strand
TCGATTAAGGAGATCGTTCGGCATACTGCCCACAGCCGCAAAGTCGTGCGCGATGTCGTCCGCGGTGGCCGAACCGATATCTTCAGGGTTCGGGTTAGTTCCCTGGAACCTTTCCTGGAGCGGATCAGCACCGAGTGGACTGCTGGCTGTCGTAATGGGACAGAGCTTTATCGCCGGCTCAGGACAGCTGGATACGTCGGCGGCCCGCGTGTTGTCGCCGAGTGGGCCACTCGGCGGCGGCGCGCTGAAGCAACTCCATCAGGAGAGCCTATCGCGCCGCCATCTGCCCGGTCGATTGCACGTCTCATGACCCTCGCGCGCGGCCAGGTCTCTGGTCGAGACGCCGTGGCAGTGACGGTGATCGAGCAGGCAGTTCCGGAACTTGTTATCGGACGAGACCTTATCGACCGCTTTCAGTCGATGATCAGGTCCAAGGTCGGGAGTGGCTTAGAGGCTTGGATCAAAGATGCCGCCAGCAGTTTGATCGCGTCCTTTGCAAAGGGGATCGTTGCTTACAAAAAGGCCATTGCCGCCGCTATCGTGGAACCCTGGTCAAACGGAAGGGCAGATCACAAAGCACAAGATGATCAAACGGCAGATGTATGGCCGCGCAAATCTCGATCTTCTACGCGCAAGACTATGTGCAGCCTGAAATGATCACTGCATGCACCAAAATTGCGGAAGAGCCGGAATTGGATGCGAAATCACAATTGTCAGCCGCTCTACGCCGAGGACGAGTACGAATGTTGGCTTATGACTGAGTATCATTACTCCTTCCATCCGGTGTCGCAGCAGTTTTGCGGTGCGTGACGGCCGCGTGGGCGGTGTCGAGATCCGGAGGCAGAATCACACTTTCCCGCTCGTTCGGATTCGTCTGGGCGATGATGGCGACGCATCTGGCCGTGGCACTCGGATTATAGCGTATATGCGGAAAGCCGGCCGGGATGCCGACGTATTCACCGGCACGGGCAGTCTCATCGAACTCCAGATGTTCCCGGCACCAGACGTCACTCTCGCCGCTGAGAATATAGATCGCGGTCTCGTGATCCTGACGTTTATGGGTCCGCCCGGGCTCGCCCGAGGGAATGGTGAGCATTTGCATGTGTATGACTTCAGCACCGACGGATGCGCCTGACCGGGCTGGTGCGTAAGATGTCCACGAACTACCATACATTCTCAATCGGGTTGAACTCCAGGCAATTGGGTGGCAGCGGCAGGAGGCTGATGTTTGGCGGCACGATGAGCTTGTGAGACGTGTGCCATCCGGCCTGATCGGCCAGGAGCACGGCATGGCGGCCATAGGCGAACCAGATTTCTATATTGGCTACGGCACTACCTTTGTCGTGCGCGATCTGGTCCACAGGGGCCGGGAATCTTTTTTAAAATCACTCATGGCGCCAGCAGCCGGAGCATGGTGGTGTGGTCGAGCTGAAAGCCCGCGATACCCCATCGCGCGCAGTTAACGGCTCATGGTCTGCTTGGCAATGCTGTTCCGAAACTCATTCCAAATCCACTGGCACAGATCGATGATCCGCCACCGCACAACGCCATGAATAGCAGGGGCTGGGCCGCTCTCGATAACTCTCGCCAGGGCCGCTCAGTTTCGTCGCCCTCTTGCCTTGGCAGCTGTCTGTGACGGCGCCAAGGCAAGAGGACGACGAAACTGAGCGGCGTCATCAGACTTTCGAGCACAAACCCGAAATCTATTTGCATCGAAGTCCATCCGCAGCGGTATCGGCATGGCAAACCTCCATCGGCCACCATTTGAATCAAACTCGATCCAAGCCACGAAATCCTGCCAGAGTCATAAATTCGGGGATTTGGTATTAGTGGAATTATCCCGTTACGGTAGGCGACATCATTCAAAAATAGCCGGGCGGCATTTTGCCGTTATATACCGGCGACCACGTAGGACTCGGCAATGAACAATTTGGGGAGGTCTACAGTTTGAAGGTTCCTGCGCTTGGAAGGGCGGTGGCGCTTTTGGAAGCGCTCGCGCACGAACCTGGTCTTGGGTTCACCGGCATACAGGACCGGCTCGGCATGCCAAAGAGCTCAACCCATCATCTCATCTCGACGATGTGCGAACTTGGTCTGATCAAGCGGAGGTCATTGGGCGGCTACGGGCTGGGGCTCAAGTTGTTGGAGCTCGCCAGCATCGCCAACAAGAGCCATGACCTCCAGCGGGACGCGTTGCCGCTCCTTCGCGACTTTGCAGAGCGCGTACAACTCACTTGTCATATCGGCGTGCTCGAGCGGAGCGATGCCGTCTATCTCGCACGTGTCGAGGGTGCGCGAGATATCGTCGTCAAATCTCATGTCGGCCAAAGATTTCCTGTCAATTGTAGCGCCCTCGGCAAGAGTCTGATTGCATGGTTGACGCCTGAGCGACTCGACGTCGTGATAGCGAGTCTTACCTTCGAAAAGCGGATGCCGAAAACGGTCACGAACCCGGCGGATTTCCGTGTCCATCTCGCTGATGTTCGGCGGAACGGCTGGGCGCTGGATGACGAGGAACAGGCGCCGAACTGTCGCTGCATTGCAGCACCAATCCGCGATCGCGACGGCGTCGTGGTCGCCGCAATCAGCGCGGTCGGACCGCTGGAACAACTTAGTAACAGACGCGTTGAGATACTTGCAGCGCAGACGATCGACGCGGCGAGCGCCATTTCGCAGTTTGTCTACAGCACAGCAGCGTAAGTAACAGTACTGCCGACATCGTCGTCATCCCTCAATCCGCCGTAGCGGTCGCGGACACTTCCCATAGCAGCTCCAGATCGCACCGTGCTTACAGACTGTATTGATGTCGAATGCGGACTTTCCGCGTAACCTGGGGTGCATCGAACCATCAGAAACGATATTATTTCCGGCAACGGACACC
>JANXXW010000422.1 GCA_025350425.1 Rhodospirillales bacterium | reverse complement strand
TCGGCGCGCTCTCGCTGTGCGACGGCCACGATCCGGACGGCAACGTGCTCCAGATCTCCAATCGCCCGGCCACGTAGTCCGTCAGCGTGAAACTGCGCTCCACCTCACCGGGCCACCCCCAATCCAGTAGCAGCACGCGCATTTCCCGCCCGGCCAGCCAGCGCAGCATGGATCGTTCAGGCGCGAGATCGAGCACGTGCGCCCGATTGACCAGGCTCGGCACGAACATCACGGGTGGCCCGTTGCCGCCGAAATCAAGGAGCCGGCTGTCGCCCTCGCTCCAGATCGCCGGCGGGTCGGCCAGTTCGCGCCGCCAGGGATGCCGCCGGTACGCCGCGATCCCCGCGATCAGCGCCCGGTCAGCGTCCCTCCACCCCGGAAAGCCTTCGTTCGAGTTCGGCGACACGTTCGGCGAGGCGGGCGAGTTCAGCATCGCGCGGGTCAGGTGCAGCAGGAGCGGGCGCGGCCCCCGCCGGCGCAGCGGACCCGGAAACCCTGTCATTGAGGCCGGCGTCCGGCATGGCATCGATCATCGTCTCGGCCATGCGCGCCCAACCATCCACCGCGCCGCGCCACATTTCCAACGCCTCGCGATCCTCGGCCAACGCCGCCATTTCGCTCTGCCAAATCGTCACCCAGTCCCGCGCAGTGTCCCGCCACTCGGTCACATGATCCCGGGGCGGTATCATCGGGCATCCGCCCCCCTGGACCTCCGTCCCCTCTTTGACCCGATTGTTTTGGTGCGGTGCGGCATGCTAGACTTTCAGTTCATGATGGCCAAAGGATGTGCATGATGTCGCAACCGGAGCAGCCCGACGTGGTTGTGGCCCATCCGGCCAAGCCGCCGGTGGTCGTGAAGAAATACGCTAACCGACGTCTCTACAACACAGAAAGTTCCAGCTACATAACGTTGGAAACCCTCGCGGAAATGGTGCGCGTTGGGCGGGATTTTGTTGTTTATGACGCCAAATCTGGCGATGACATAACCCGTGGTGTGTTGACACAGATAATTGTCGAGGAGGAAAGCAAGGGGCGGGCGGTGCTGCCAACGGCTTTCCTACGCCAGTTGATCGGCTTCTACGGTGACAATCTGCAGACACTGGTGCCTCGCTATATGGAGCAGGCCATGTCCAGCTTCGCCCGGCAGCAGCAGCAAATGCGCTCGACCATGGAGAAGACCGTGGGTGGGTTCTTCCCGTTCGGCGTGGAGGAGGTCAGCCGCCAGAACCTCGCGATGATGGAGCGGGCCATGAGCCTGTTTTCCCCGTTCTATCGCGACGCCTTGCCAGGATCACCCTCACAGACCGAGGAACAGGCAACAGACCGGGACTTGCCCACGCAATCCGCCGTCGAGTTGGCGAAGTTACGCGAGGAGGTTGAGGCGCTGAAGCGTGAACTGGCAATGGCCCGCGCACCCTTGATCGCGGCCACGCCGCCCCTCCCGCCGGAGCCTGTCGATATCACCAAGATCGTAGCGCGCAAGGAAAAGACCCGCGGCTAGCGCTGCGGCTAAGCACCGACACCGATAATCGCAGGCTTGGCTAGGCCTGCTAAATATTGGGAGCCGTGCGCGATTTTCCCCTCAACCCACCCTTAGCAGGGCCGGGCCGCTATCCCGGAGCCATGTCCCCGCCGTCTGGCGATGGTCGGTCAACTCGCTGACGAGGTCCCAGAACATTTGGCCGTGGTTCATGTGCCGGAGATGCGCCACTTCATGGGCGCCGACATAATCCTGCACATAGGCCGGCGCCATAATCAGACGCCAGCTGAACGCCAGGTTGCCGTTGGCGGCGCAACTTCCCCACCGCGTTTTCGTGTCCTTCACGGTGATGCGTCCCGGCCGCAATCCCGCTTTGGTTGCCTTGTCGGCAACGATCGCGCTCAGCCCGCGACGTGCCTCACGGCGCAACAGGTCTGTCACGCGCCGGGCACGGAACTCCGGCTCGCCTGATACCCGTATCTCGCCATCGGCAATCCAGGCCCCACCGCGCCCGCCCGGCACGAAGCTGATACGATGCGGCACCCCGCAGAATGGCAGCATGGTTCCATCCACCAACGCCAGCGCCCCCGGTAGGGCCTCGATCCGAGCGACGACCCAGTCCGCGTGGCTGGTCAGCAGCGCCAAGCCTGCGCGCCGGCTCGCGCGCGGAGGCAAGGTAACGATGACCGTGCCATTTCTGGGGTCCACACGAAGACTGACCCTTTTGGCACGGGCGTTCCGGCGCCAGGACACCAGTGTGGGACCAGCCAGCAAGGCGATGATTTCCGAGTCAGGTAAATCCATGCCGGCAGAGTGCCGCCATGCTATGATTGGCGCCATAAAAAAGGCTCGCACACCCCGGTGAACAAGCCATTTTCAATCGGTGGCCGGGAAAGGACTTATTTCTTCTCGGTCTTCTTGGCGCTCTCGCCAGGATGCTCGGCAGCCTTGGTGTGATGCCTAATCGGCATTTCCTTGCTCTTTTTGAGGTGCCCGTTTGTTGATTCGGCTTTGGACACTGATCGGGCTCACATCGTGCCCACGCAGTAAGACAAGGAAGGCGCCGGGTGGTTCCGGAACCCTATCGCCTCCGATCTGTAGCCGTGAAATAACTTACATTGACATGCCGCCGGTCTAATCTGGCGGCGACACAGGTGGAAGGAACGAACGCATGAGCACTACGGCGGAGCCCCAGCAGCAGGCCCACTCAGTCCCACGCGGTGACATGGACACGGTGTGCATCAACACCATCCGTACGCTGTCCATGGATGCCGTGCAGAAGGCCAAGTCTGGCCATCCCGGCACCCCGATGGGCTTGGCGCCTGCCGCCTACGCGCTGTGGAACCAGGTGCTCCGCTACGATCCCGCCGACCCGCACTGGCCCAATCGCGACCGGTTCGTGCTGTCGGCCGGCCACGCCTCCATGCTGCTGTATTCCCTCATCCACCTCGCCGGACTGAAGACCGTCAACGAGCATGAGGAGCCCGGAGCCACCGCACTCACGATCGATGACCTCAAGCAATTCCGCCAACTTTCCAGCAAAACTCCCGGCCACCCCGAATACCGCATGACCTCGGGTGTCGAGACCACCACCGGTCCGCTCGGCCAGGGCTGCGGCAACTCGGTCGGCATGGCCATCGCGCAACGCTACATGGCCGATCGTTACAATAAGCCTGGGTTTCCTATGTTCGACTGGCATGTCTATGTCATGGCCGGCGACGGCGACATGAATGAGGGCGTGGCCAGCGAAGCCGCCTCCACCGCCGGACATCTCGCGCTGTCGAACCTCACCTGGATTTACGACAGCAACCAGATCACCATCGAGGGCAGCACCGCGCTTGCCTTCACCGAGGACGTGTCGGCACGGTTTGCCGCCTACGGTTGGCACACGATCGAGGTGGCGGATGTGAACGACATCGTCGCTGTGCGCCGCGCCCTGGAAGAGGCGAAGGCCACCATGGACCGCCCGAGCTTTATCCGCGTCCATAGCCATATCGGCTTCGGCGCGCCGCACAAGGAGGGCACCCGCGAGGCCCACGGTGAGCCGCTGGGAGAGGAGGAGATCAAGGGTGCCAAGCGCAGCTATGGCTGGCCCGAGGACGCCCAGTTCCTGGTCCCCGATGGGGTCTATCAGAAGTTCGCGGACGGAATCGGCAAACGCGGTCGCGTCGCCCATGCCGAATGGATCAAGCTGTTCGAAGGCTACCGGCGCGAGTATCCCGAACTCGCCCGCGAAATCGATATGATCAACCAGCACGAACTGCCGGATGGCTGGGACGCCGACATCCCCAGTTGGCCCGCCGATGCCAAGGGCGTCGCCTCTCGCGATTCCTCGCAGAAGGTGCTGAACGCCATTGCACCGCATATGCCGTGGATGATCGGCGGTGCCGCCGATCTGGCGCCCTCGACAAAGTCGAACTTGACGTTTGAAGGCGCGGGCAGCTTTCAGCCCGGCAATTATGGCGGGCGCAACCTGCATTTTGGCATTCGCGAGCACGCCATGGGCTCGATCTGCAACGGCATCGCGGTCACCGGGCTGCGCTGCTACGGCTCCGGGTTTCTCATCTTCAGCGATTACATGAAACCGCCGATCCGGCTCGCGGCTCTCATGGAATTGCCGGTCATCTACATCTTCACGCATGACAGTATCGGAGTGGGCGAGGACGGCCCGACCCACCAGCCGATCGAACAAATCGCGGCTCTCCGTTCCATTCCAGACATGATAACGCTGCGGCCATGCGACGCAAATGAAGTAGCAGAAGCCTGGCGTGTGGTGATGAAGTTGAAGGACCGGCCTGCCTGCCTTATCCTCAGCCGCCAAGCCTTGCCGACCCTGGATCGTTCGAAATACGCTGCGGCATCGGGCCTGCACCGCGGCGCCTACATTCTCGCGGATTCACCCGGTGGAGCGCCGGAAGTCATTCTCATGGCCACCGGCAGCGAAATCTCCTTGATCGTCGGTGCCCAGGATGCGCTGGAGAAGGAGGGTATTCGCAGCCGCACCGTCTCGATGCCATCCTGGGAGCTGTTCGAGCAGCAATCGAAGGAATATCGCGACAGCGTACTCCCGCCAACGATCGAGGCCCGCCTGGGTGTCGAGCAAGCCGCGGCGCTGGGCTGGGATCGATATGTCGGCCTGAAGGGCACCATCATCGCGATGCACAGCTTCGGCGCTTCCGCTCCATTGAGTTCGTTGCTGGTAAAGTTCGGATTTACACCGGAAAAAGTTCTTGAGGCGGCACGCGCCTTGGCGCGCGGCAAGCAACAATAAGGAGCACTCATCATGAACGACCAGCCGATCGCAACTAAACCCAGTCCGCTGAAGCAGATGGAGCAGTTCGGCCAATCGCCATGGCTGGACTTCATCGAGCGCAAATTCCTTGCCGATGGCAGCCTGATGCGGCTGCTTGAGGAGGATGGCCTGAAGGGCATGACGTCCAATCCGTCCATCTTCGAAAAGGCCATGGGGTCCGGCACCAACTATGATGTCGGCTTCAGGGAGATTGCAGGTAGGGGCGATCACGACGCGGTCGCCATCTACGAGGCTCTCGCCATCGAGGACATACAGGTCGCGGCCGACCTGCTGCGGCCCGTCTATGAAGCAACCAATAAGGTCGACGGCTATGTCAGCTTTGAGGTTTCTCCGTATCTGGCCATGAATACGGAGGGAACCGTCACCGAGGCGCGCCGCCTCTGGAAGGCGGTCGGTCGCGACAATGTCATGATCAAGGTGCCTGGAACAACGAGCGGCGCGCCTGCCATCCGCACGCTGATCTCCGAAGGCATCAACATCAACGTCACGCTGCTGTTCGCACAGAGCGCGTACGAGGCAGTAGCCGACGCCTTCATTGAAGGCCTGACCGAATTCCACGCCACGGGCGGAGATGTCAGCCGCGTCGCCAGCGTCGCCAGCTTCTTCCTCAGTCGTATCGACAGCGCGATCGACAAGAAAGTCGACGAGCGGCTTGCGGCGAACGATCCGGCAGCGGCTGACCTGACGCGCGTGCGGGGCAAGGTCGCCATCGCCAGTGCCAAGATGGCGTATCAGCACTATCTCGCGCTGCTGCAATCGCCGAAGTGGAAGACGTTGGCCGATGCCGGCGCGATGCCGCAACGCCTGCTCTGGGCCAGCACCGGCACCAAGGACAAGACATTCAGCGACGTGCTCTACGTCGAGGAACTCATCGGTCCCGACACGGTGAACACCATTCCCCCAGCGACCATGGACGCCTTCCGCGACCACGGCCACACGCGCGCCTCACTCACCGAAGATGTCGACGGCGCGCGCGACGTGATAGCGACAACTGAACGCGTCGGCCTCGATCTCGCAGGCGTCACGGCCCAGTTGGTGAAGGAAGGTGTAACGTCCTTCGCCGATGCCGCCGACAAACTGCTTGGTGCGGTTGCGAAAAAGCGCACCGCCATGCTGGGCAGCAAGATCGCGACCGTCACCTCGAAGCTGCCTGACGATCTCGCCAAGCTGGTCGCCGCTGAGATGGATCACTGGCGCAGTGAAGGCAAAGTCCGCAAGCTTTGGGCGCATGATTCAGGGCTGTGGACCGGCAATGATGAAAGCAAGTGGCTGGCCTGGCTTGATGCGGTCGATGCCGGATTGACCTCGCTGCCTGACCTGAAGGCGTTTCAGGAAGAGGTTCGCTCCAGCGGCTTCAAGCACGTCCTGTTGCTCGGTATGGGCGGTTCGAGCCTTGGACCCGAAGTGCTGGCGGAGACCTTCGGCCATCGCGGCGGCTTCCCCGAGTTGCTTGTGCTGGACGCCACCGATCCACAACAGATCGCTTCGTTCGAAAAACGTGTCGATCTCGCTCGCACGCTCGTTATCGTCTCCAGCAAATCGGGTGGTACGCTGGAGCCGAACATCCTCAAGGCATATTTCTTCGACCGCATGCAGAAGGCCGTCGGCGCGGATAAGGCCGGCCAGCATTTCGTGGCCGTCACCGATCCCGGCTCGCACCTGCAGAAAGTCGCGGAAGCCGATCATTTCCGCCATATCTTCTTCGGTGACCCCGGTATCGGCGGCCGTTACTCCGTACTGTCGAACTTCGGGCTCGTGGCCGCTGCGGCGGCCGGTATCGACCTAGACCTGTTCCTACACTCGGCAGCCCTCATGGTCCGTGCTTGCGCCGCCGGCACGCCACCCGAAGCCAACCCCGGCACACAACTCGGTATCATTCTCGGCGTCGCGGCGAAGAATGGCCGCGACAAAGTCACCATCGTCGCCCCATGCGCCATCTACGATTTTGGCGCGTGGCTCGAGCAGTTGCTCGCGGAAAGCACCGGCAAGCAGGGCCACGGGATCGTGCCAGTGGACAACGAACCGCTCGCAACTGCGGACCACTACGGGACGGACCGCGTGTTTGCCTATCTTCGTGTCGCCGACCAGATCGACGCGAAGCAGGAAGCGGCGATTGCAGCCCTAGAGGCTGCCGGGCAACCAGTGATCCGCGTCACCACCAACGGGCATATCGAGATCGCACAGCAATTCTTCCTGTGGGAGTTCGCCACAGCGGTGGCCGGAAGCGTCATCGGAATCGACGCGTTCAATCAGCCCGATGTCGAGGCGAGTAAGATCAAGACGAAGGAATTGACGGACGCTTACAACAAGTCCGGCTCCCTGCCCAATGAGAAGCCATTTCTAGAAGCGGACGGTGTAAAGCTGTACACCGATCCGAAGAATGCGTTGGCGTTGACCGGAAAGTCGCTCGACGAGGTGGTCAAGCAGCAGCTTTCTCGCCTCGGCGCGGGGGACTACGCCGCTGTCATCGCCTATGTGGAGCGCACCCTGGCCAACCGGGACTCGCTGCAGCATATTCGCACCATGATCCGCGACGCCAAGCATGTGGCCACCGTCGCGGAGTTTGGCCCTCGCTTCCTGCACTCCACCGGCCAGACCTACAAAGGCGGACCCAACAGCGGCGTATTCCTGCAGATCACCGCCGATGACGCGGCTGATCTTGCGGTGCCGGGCGAACGCTACACGTTCAGCGTCGTCAAAGCCGCTCAGGCACAGGGCGATTTCGATGTCCTCGCCGAACGTGGCCGTCGTGTATTGCGTATCCATCTCGGTGCCGATGTCCCAGCGGGACTCGCGCGCGTCACGCAAGCTGTTCAGCGCGCACTGTCCTAACTCGTCACAGGAGAAACAAAATGCAGATCGGTGTCATCGGCCTCGGCCGCATGGGTGGAAACATAAGCCTGCGGCTGATGCGCGCGCAGCATCATTGCGTCGTCTATGATAACAGCCAGGACGCGGTGAAGAAGATCGCCGACCATGGCGCGGCGGGTGCCACGAGCCTTGAGGATATGGTCAAGCAACTCGCCACGCCGCGCGCGATATGGGTGATGCTGCCGGCGGGAAAGATCACCGAGGACACCATCGGCAAGCTCGCCGGGATGATGGAGTCCGGTGACACCATCATCGATGGCGGCAACACCTTCTATAAGGACGACATCCGTCGCGCGGCGGAGTTGTCCAAGCAAGGCATCACCTACGTCGATGTTGGCACGTCGGGCGGTGTATGGGGCCTGGAGCGCGGCTATTGCATGATGATCGGCGGCGACAAGGCCGCCGTTGACCGTCTCGATCCCATCCTCGGCGCGCTGGCGCCCGGCGTCGGCACCATCAGCAAGACCGAAAATCGCGAGGGCCGCGATGCCCGCGTTGAGAACGGCTACATGCATTGCGGTCCAGCCGGGTCCGGACACTTCGTCAAGATGGTGCATAACGGGATCGAATACGGGATGATGCAGGCCTATGCGGAAGGCCTGGACATCATCCACCACAAGGATTCGACCGAGCTGCCTGAGAACGAGCGGTTCACCATCGACATGGCCGACGTCGCCGAAGTGTGGCGTCGTGGCAGCGTCATCTCGAGTTGGTTGCTCGACCTGACATCGTCGGCGTTGGCCGAAAATCCGAAGTTGGACAACTTCCAGGGCGACGTCTCGGATTCTGGCGAAGGCCGCTGGACCGTAGAAGCTGCCATCGAGGAGGCGGTGCCCGCGGACGTGCTCTCGGCAGCCCTGTTCGCGCGTTTCCGCAGCCGTGGAAACGCGTTGTTCGCGAATAAGCTTCTGTCCGCGATGAGGTTCAAATTCGGCGGCCATGTCGAGCCCAAAGCCTGATCTCGTGAATTCGATCAGCGACAGGCTTACGTCGAACCCTAAATTGCTGGCGCGCGCAGACCCTGCGCCGCCATGTACGCTGGTGATCTTCGGCGCTGGTGGCGACCTGACCAAACGCCTGCTCATGCCATCGCTCTACAACATGACGATCGCCGGCCTGTTTCCCGACGAGTTCTGTGTGGTCGGCATCGACGCCGTCGAAGGAAGCGACGAGTCGTTCCGTGCCAAGCAGGCTGAGACCATGCAGAGTTTCGTCACCAGAAAGGGCGGCAAGTCACATCCCGACAATTTCAATGAGACCGCTTGGGACTGGCTGCGGGATCGCCTGCATTACCAGCAAGGCGATTTCGGAAGTGACGAAACCTTCAACAAGTTGAAGGAACGCCTCGATCAACTTCATAGTGAAACCCAGTATTCCAACTGCGTTTTCTACCTCGCCGTGGCCGACCGCTTCTTTGGTCTCATCATCGACAGACTGGCGACGGCTGGGCTCCTGCATGAGGAAGACGGCGCTTTCCGTCGTATCATCGTCGAAAAGCCCTTCGGCCACGATCTCGTATCGGCAAAAGAACTCAATGCCCGCATCCTGAAAGTCGCCAACGAAAGCCAGGTGTTCCGAATTGACCATTTCCTCGGCAAGGAAACGGTTCAGAATATAATGGCGCTGCGTTTTTCCAACGGTATCTTCGAGCCGCTTTGGAATCGTGACCACATCGACCATGTGCAGATCACCGCTGCTGAAACTGTGGGCGTGGAGACGCGCGGGAAGTTTTACGAAGTCACCGGTGCGTTGCGGGACATGGTGCCGAACCACATGTTCCAGCTTCTCACCATGGTGGCAATGGAGCCTCCAAACTCGTTCGATGCTGACTCCGTGCGCTCCGAAAAGGCAAAAGTGGTGGCTGCCATCCACAAGCTGACGGTCGATACCGCTCTGGTCGACGCCGTGCGGGGCCAGTATACCGCTGGCAAAGTAGACAACCTTGATGTCCCGGGGTATCGCACCGAACCGGACATTGACTCCAACTCGCGCACTGAGACCTTCGTCGCAATGAAGTTTGCGATCGAGAACTGGCGCTGGGCCGGCGTTCCATTCTACATCCGCACCGGCAAACGCATGGCCGTCCGCGACACGCAGATTTCTATCCACTTCAAGCAACCACCATTCGCGTTGTTTCGTGACACGCCCGTAGAACGTCTTACGCATAATGTCATGACCATCCACGTGCAGCCTGAGGAAGGTGTGGACCTGCAATTCAGCGCCAAGGTCCCGGGGCCACTCGTACATCTCGGTGCTGTACACATGGACTTCCGCTACTCGGACTATTTCGGTGCCGATAACAGCACCGGCTACGAGACGTTGCTTTACGACGTGCTCATCGGTGACTCAACGCTGTTCCAACGCGCGGACAACGTCGAAGCCGGATGGGCCGCGGTGCAGCCGTTGCTGGACGCGTGGGCGCGCCACCGTGGCGATGTGCAGACCTACAAGGCCGGTAGCATGGGCCCTGTATCTGCCGACGAACTCCTGGCCCGCGACGGCCGCCTTTGGAAAAAACTCGTATGACCGATATCGCTCTTCTGCTTTCCGACGTCGATGGCACCCTTGTCACCCACGACAAGGTATTAACCGAGCGCGCCGTCGCGGCGGTGCAAAAGCTTGCCGAACGAGGCATCAGGTTCGCGATCACGAGCGGGCGGCCGCCGAAGGGTATGAGTATGTTGTTCGCCCCACTCAAGATCGAAACACCTATCGCCGGGTTCAACGGCGGGCTGTTTACCGACGCTGCGCTGAACACGATCGAGGAACACAGCCTTCCCACGGACGTCGCGAAAAAGGCTGCCGAAATTATCCGCGACCATAAACTCAGTCTCTGGGTATATCGCAATCAGAACTGGATGGTGATCGACGCCAAGGGGCCGCATGTCGAGCGCGAGCAATGGACCGTGAAATTCGCTCCTGAGGTCGTTGCATCCTTCAATGATGTGATGGACAACGTGGTCAAGCTGGTCGGAGTGAGCGACGATCTCGATGCGGTCAAGAAGGCCGAGACTGACATGCAGGCCGCACTCGGCAACAGCGCATCGGCTACCCGCTCGCAGCCCTACTATCTCGACGTCACGCACCGCGATGCCAACAAAGGCGGGGTTGTCGCGTATCTCGCCAAGAAATATGGCATCGACCCAAAGCGGATCGCGACGATCGGCGACATGTCCAATGACACGCTGATGTTCAAGCCGAGCGGAATGTCCATCGCAATGGGCCAGGCCAGCGACGAGGTGAAGGCCGCCGCCACCGAGGTCACCACGACCTCGGAGGAGGAAGGCTTCGCCAACGCCGTCGAGAAGTTCTTGTTGGTCTAAGCTACGCCTTCCACGATACGGATATCGCGTTCGGCTGCCTTCGTTACGATATCCAGGGCCTTCTTGTAGGCTTCGCTCTCATACGCTGCGACCGCTTGTTCCATGCTGTCGAATTCGATCAACACCGTGCGTTGCTCAAGGCCGGCCTCGTAGGTCTTGAGTGCCCCGCCGCGTGCCAGGAAGCGTCCGCCACTCGCCGTGATCGCCGGTCCGGCGAGTTTGGCATACTCGGCCAGCGCGGCCGGGTCCGAAACCGAGCGATAGCAGGAAATCCAGTAAGCCTTGGCCATGTTGGCCTCCCGATTGTTGTATGGGCGATGCTACGCAAGGCGGGGTCGGTTGTCACATCAGGCCGATGCCGCCGCAAGAAGTTCGCGCGTGTATTCGTGCTGGGGGTTGGCAAACACGTCGCCCACATCCCCCTGTTCCACGATCTCGCCAGCCCGCATTACCAGCACGCGGTCGCAGAGATGCCTGACTACGGCGAGGTCGTGACTGATCAATAATAACGCGAAACGGTGTTCTGTCCGTAGCCGTGCCAGGAGTATCAGGAGTTGAGCCTGCACGGACACATCCAGGCCAGAGACGATTTCGTCGGCGATCAGCAGGCGCGGCAGGCTGCACAACGCGCGGGCGATGTTGACGCGCTGCTTTTGGCCGCCGGAAAGCTGCTGCGGCGTACGCTCGGCGGCCTCTTCGGGCAACCCGATTTCGGCCAGGAGTTCGCGCGCACGGCTACGCCGGGCAGCGTGGCCAGCGCCGCGCGCCTCCATTGCCTGGGTGACGATATCGGCCACGCGCCGGCGCGGGTTCAGTGCCGATTGCGGGTCCTGGAACACCATCTGCACCGTGGCGACGCGGTGCCGTCGCGCAGCTTCTGATGGCCACGTCACGTCCTGGCCGCCGAGCATGATCCGCCCGGCGGTCGGCGTCTCAAGTCCGACCAGCAGGCGCCCGAGCGTGCTTTTCCCGCTGCCGCTTTCACCTACGACGGCCACGAACTCTCCGTCGCGCACGACGAAATCCGCATCTCGCACCGCCACGAAGGCAGCGCGCCGGAACAGCCCGCCAGTGGCGAAGCGCTTGGCAAGCCCGCTCACCTCCAGCACTGCCGATGTGCCGATTTCGGGTTTGGCGGCCTCGGCAATCGGTGTCGCGATACCGCTGGTGAACTCGGTGCGAAGACACGCCGCACGCGGACCGAGCGGGGGATCGATGCGTCTGCAATCCTCGACGGCGATCAGGCAGCGCGGCGCGAAGCGGCAGCCCTTGGTCCGCATCGCCTCCCGCAGGCCCGGCATATTCTCCGGCAACGCGTACAACGCGCGACGCGGGCCGGTCAGCGGCGGGTCAGCGAGTTGCAGGCAGCGCGTGTAGGGGTGCGCCGGGTGTGCCAGCACGTCCCGCGCCACGCCGCGCTCCACCACGGCCCCGGAATATAGCACCGCGATGTCGTCGCAGATGCGTGCGGCGAGGCGCAGATTATGGGTGATGAACAGGACGGCGGTACCATGCGCCCGTTGCAGTTCCACCATGACATCCATGATCCGCGCCTCGGTCGTGACGTCGAGCGCCGTGGTCGGCTCGTCCGCGATCACGAGCCTGGGTTTGGCCGCGAACGCCATGGCGATCAGCACGCGCTGGCACATGCCGCCCGAAAGTTGGTGTGGATAGCGGGACAGCAGGCCGGCGGGATCGCGCAGATGCACCGAACCGAGCGCCGTGAGCGCCGCCTCGCGCCGGTGCGGGATGCCGAGGCGTTTGAGATGCTCGTTGAACTGGTGCCCGATGGTCAATACCGGGTTCAGGGCCGTCAACGGCTCCTGCGGAATGAAGGCGATGTCCCGCCCCAGCAACGCCCGGTGCCGCTCCGCCGGCATTGCCAGCAGGTTCGCGCCGTCGAACGTCAGCGATCCGCCGGTGACAGCGAAGGCCGCCGGCAACATACGGGCGATGACGCGCCCGATCATGGATTTGCCGGCGCCGGACTCGCCTACCAGCCCAAGCACTTGGCCGGCGGCGAGCGAAAGATCGACGTTCCGCAGCACGGGCACGTCGCCCATGCAAACGTTCAGGCTCTCGGCGTGGAGGATCATTCTCGCCCCTCGACCATCCGCACGTCCAGCGTCCGTCGTAGCCCGTCGCCGAGCAGGTTGAAGCCGGCGACGGTGACAAAGATCGCCAGCACCGGCGCGAACAAGGTCCAGGGCGCCTGATAGATCGCCTCCCGGCCATCGGCGATCATCTGGCCCCACGCGACCTGATCGGCCCGCACGCCGAGCCCTACGAAGGACAGCACCGCCTCCACCACCACCGCGATACCCATCTCCAGGCTCAGCAACGTCACCAGCAGTGGTATGGTCGCCGGCACTACCTCCCGCGTGACGGTGCGCCAGTGCCCAAAGCCCACCAGCCGGGCGGCGGCCACGTAGTCCCGCCGGGCTACCACCAGCACCTCGCTACGCAGCACGCGGCAGAAGCGGGTCCAGTCCACCAGCACGATGGCGAGGATGACGTTGCGCTCGCCGGTGCCGAGGCCGGTCATCAGGATCAGCGACAGCACCACGGGCGGGAACGACATCCAGACATCCACCGCGCGCCCGATGATCCAGTCCGCCCAGCCACCGAAATAGCCCGCCACATAGGCCAGCACGCTGCCAATCAGGGCGGCTCCCAGCGAAGCGATCAGAGCCACCTCCATGGCCACGCGGGCGCCCCATAACAGCCGGGACAGCACGCAGCGGCCAAGGCCGTCGGTGCCCAGCGGATAGGCCGCGTCACCGCCCGCCTGCCACGCGGGGGGCAGCAGTTGCGCGAGCAGGTTCTGGTCGTCGGGATCGTGCGGCGCCAGATGCGGCGCCAGCAGCGCGCAGAGCAGGACCGTCACGACGATCACCGCCCCCACGATGACCCGGCCGGACCGGAAGGCTTTCATCTCACCGGCCACGCAGCTTCGGGTTGAGCACGACGTAAAGGGCGTCCACCAGCGTGTTGATCGCCAGGACCAGCACGCAATAGGTCAGGCCGACGATCTGGATGATCGGCAGATCGGCGTTACGGACCGCGTCCACCATGAGGTTGCCAAGGCCGGGATAGGAGTAGATCACCTCGATCAGCAGCGATCCGCCGAACAGGAAACCGAACTGCACGCCCATCAGCGTCAACATCGGCAACGCCGCGTTCTTCAGCGCGTGGCGCCACAGGATGCGCCCTTCCGAAAGCCCACGGAGACGCGCCTGCCGGATATAGTCGTCGTGGTAGACGTCGAGCAGCGAGGAACGGAGCACCCGCATGATCGGCGGCGCGAAGGCCAACCCGAGTGCCACCGCCGGCAGCACCAGATGGGCCAGGGCGCTCCACAGCACGTCGGCCCGGCCCACCAGGATCGCATCGAGCAGCAGGAAACCGGTTTTATCCGGCCGGGGCAGGCTCGCATCCAGCCGTCCCGTGAACGGCAACGCATGGAGCAGCACGCCGAACACGAAGATGAACAGCAATGCCCACAGGAACTCGGGCACCGACATCAGCACGGTGGTCCCGGTTTCCACGACCAATTCGGACCGCCGGCCCCGCAACGTGAACAGCAGCAGCCCGCCGCCGACGCCCAGCACGGACGCCACCAGCATGGCCGCGACCGCCAGTTCGATCGTGGCTGGAAGCGTGTCGGCCACCAGCCGCAGCACCGGGCGGCGCAGATGCAGCGATTGGCCAAAATCGCCGTGCGCGGCTTGGCCCAGCCATATGCCGTATTGTTCCAGCAATGGCCGATCCAACCCCATCTGGCTCCGCATGGCGTCGATTTCGGCCAGCGTCGCGGAAGGCGGCATCGACATCGCCGCCGGATCGACCGGCAGCACCCGAAGCGCCACGAACAGCAGCAACGAGACCACGAACAGGATCGGGATGGCCGAGAGGGCGCGACGGCCCAGAATCAGGAGCACAGGGCCGCCGCTACGATCTCAGCTCCAGGACATATCCTGCGGCAGCACCCAGCCGTTGCCAAAGGCGGTAAAGGACAACTCCTTCTTGCGAACCGAGGTTTGCACGCTCTGGAGCAAAGGTATCGAGGCGCCCTTCTCCACCGCTTCCACGGCGAGGTCGCGATAGCCCGCGATGCGCTTGGCGTTGTCGGCCACGGTGAACAGGTCGATTACCTTCTGGCCGATATCCATGCCTTTCCAGGCCGAAAAGGGCAGCTTCGGGTTGAGCAGGTAGCCGGAGTAGATTTCCGGATCTCCGGTCGCGTTGTCGAATGTGTACAGCGTCGCTTCGGGCAGCTTGGCGCCACGGTTCAGCTCGAAATACTTGGCGTATTCGACCACCTCCAACTCCGCGTCGATGCCTACCTTCTTCCACATCTGGACGATCGCTCGGGCGATGTCGTAATCGCTCGGGAATTGCCCGTTGAAGGTCGCCATCTTCAGCTTCGCGGGCTTGTCCACGCTGAAGCCCGACTTGGCCAGCAGGCTTTTGGACAACTCCGGATCGAAGGCGAACTTGAAATCGGCCACGAAGCCGGGGCTGCCCGGCGTGGCCGGCACCGACAACGGCACGGCAGCACCGGCATAGAACGCTTTCGAGAGCGCCACCTTGTCGATGGCGTGGCTGGCAGCGAGGCGCACGTTCTCATCGGCAAAACCCAAATCGTTGCGGCATTGCAGGAGGATGACGCGCGTGATCGGGGTCAGTTGGCCGGTAAGCCCGGCGACGGCGCCCAGCCTTGTCACCTCCCGCACCGGCACGTTCACAACCATATCGACCGCGCCGGACTGGATGGCCGCCACGCGGGCGGACGGGTCCTTGATGATCTCGATCACCACCCGCTTCATCTTGGGTTTCGGCCCCCAGTAGGCGTCGTTTCGCTCCAGCACCACGCGGGTGTTCAGCTGGTAGTCCACAATCTTGAACGGCCCGCTGCCGATCGGCTTGGCCAGGAACCCCTCCGCGCCGACGCGCTGCATGTAGTCCTTGGGCACGACATAGCTGCCGAGGAAGCCGAGCCAGTTCGGCGCGGTCGCGAAAGGGCTATCGAAATGCATGACGAAACCGGTCGGTGTCGGCGTCTCGAACGAGGTCACCCGCTTCCATACGTTGGCTGTATCGACCTTGTCGCCAGCCTTGATACGGTCAAAGAACGTCCATTTCAGGTCGGCGCTGGTCATGCGGGAGCCGTCGTGGAAGGTCACGTCATCGCGCATCTCCCCCGACAGCGTGCGTCCGTCTGCCGACAACTCCCATGTGGAAATCAGCTTCGGAACGAGCCTCAGTTGCGCGTCCTGATCGAGCGGCTGGTCGTACACCATCTTAAACAGCGATTGTGCATCCGGCGTGAAGCGCTGGTTCGGGTCCCACGAGGGCACGTCGCTGGGCCACCCGATCGTGACCGTGTCG
>JANXXW010000400.1 GCA_025350425.1 Rhodospirillales bacterium | reverse complement strand
GGATCGGTGCCGGATTGCTCGTCGCCGACTTCGGCCGCGATCATCGCAGCCTTCATCGCCGGCGTCGGCTTGGTCTGCGTGTCCGAATAGAGGTTCACGCGAACGGGGGGCAAGCCATGGGCCGGCCTCGGGGGAGCGAATAGCATCAGTTTTTCTCCGTCTCAGGCTGCAGGTCGCGGCCACCGACGGCACGCGGGATATATCCATCGGGCACCGGTCGGCCGGCATCGATGTAGACACAGCGAACCGCCCCGATCCCCATCATATGGGCGACGGAGAGGTGCGCGCCCGGCCTAGAGCCGAGCCTCACGCACTTGGTGCGTTCGGCCGCCGCCGCGATGATCCGTTCGGGTGTGGCGAATGCCCAAGATAGGATTGTCCCCGACCGGGTGGAACGGCGCCAGGAAGATGCCGAATTTCAGTCCGCACTGACTCATGCCGCCATCGCCTCCCTGATCGCCACCAAAGCCGCCTCCGCGCGCGCGCCATCCGGCCCGCCCGCCTGCGCCAAATCAGGCCGCCCGCCGCCACCCTTGCCGCCGACTGCCGCCGAGGCTACGCGCACCAGATCGACCGCGCTGAACCGGCCCGTGAGGTCCGCCGATACGCCGACGACGATGCTGGCCTTGCCCTCAGCAGTGGATACCAGCGCCACCACGCCGCTCTCGATCTGCTTGCCGATGGTTTCCGCCAGCCCCTTCAGATCCCGCGCCGGTATGTCACCGAGGTTGCGCGCCGCCAGCTTCACGCCGCCGACCTCCTCGATGGTCTGCTCGACGCCCCCCATCGCCAGCTTACGCTGCAGGTCGGCCACCACCCGCTCCAGCCGCCGCCGTTCCTCAATCAGCGACGCCACGCGGTCCGGCACCTCGGCGGGACTCGCCCGTAGTGCCACCGCGACTTCGTTCAGGCGGCGGTCGGTCTCGCCGATTTGGGCCAGCGCCTCCTCCCCGGTGACGGCCTCGATGCGACGCACGCCTGCCGATACCGCGCTCTCGGCAGTGATCCGCAACAGGCCGATATCGCCGGTACGGCGCACATGCGTGCCACCGCAGAGCTCGATGGAGTAGGCTGGCTTGTTGCCCTCGCCGATCCCCATCGCGACCACCCTCACCTCGTCGCCGTACTTCTCGCCGAACAGCGCCATCGCCCCCTCGGCCACGGCCGCGTCCGGCGTCATCAGGCGGGTCGTGACCTCGGTGTTCTCGCGTATCCGCCCGTTCACCTCGGCCTCCACCCAGGCGAGGTCGTCCCGCCCGATCGGGGTCGGCTGGCTCACGTCGAAGCGCAGCCGGTCGGGCGCGTTGAGGCTGCCTTTCTGCGCCACATGCGTGCCAAGCCGGCGCCGCAGCGCCTCGTGCAAGAGATGCGTGGCGCTATGGTGTGCGCGGATCGCGCCGCGCCTGACGTGATCGAGTTCAGCGACAACAGGCGTGCCCACGCTGACGCTACCCTCGACGATCCGGCCGACATGCACGAACAGGTCGCCCAGTTTCTTCTGCGTGTCGGTGATTTCGATCCGCAACCCAGGCCCGGAGATAACACCGGTGTCGCCGACCTGGCCGCCGCTTTCGGCATAGAACGGCGTCTGGTTCAACAGCACGGATACGTGCTGGCCGATGGAGGCTTGCGTGACCGAGGCGCCATCGACCACGATCGCGCGGATTTCCGCCTCGGATTTCTCGGTCGCATAGCCCAGGAACTCGGTGGCGCCGACGGCTTCCTTCAACTCGAACCAGATCCGGTCAGTGGCGGCATCGCCCGAGCCCGCCCAGGCGGCGCGGGCGCGGCGGCGCTGTTCGCCCATCGCTGCCTCGAAGCCAGTTACCTCCACCGTGCGCCCCTGTTCGCGCAGGGCATCCTGCGTGAGGTCGAGCGGGAAGCCGTAGGTGTCGTACAAACGGAATGCCACATCGCCGGGCAGCGCCTGCCCGGAGCCCAGCCGTCCGACCTCCTCTGTCAGCAGCCCGAGACCGCGCTCCAGCATCGCCTTGAACCGCGTCTCCTCCAGCCGCAGAGTTTCCGCGATCAGGGCCTCCGCACGCACCAGTTCCGGATAGGCCTGGCCCATCTGGCGCACCAAGGCGGGCACCAGGCGCCACATCACCGGGTCCTTCGCGCCCATCATATGGGCGTGGCGCATGGCGCGCCGCATAATCCGGCGCAGAACGTAGCCCCGCCCTTCGTTGGACGGCAGCACGCCGTCAGCCATCAGGAACGAAGTGCTACGGAGATGGTCGGCGATAACGCGGTGGCTGGTCTTGAACGAACCGTCGGGATCCTGCCCCGTCGCATCGGCGCTGGCCAGGATGAGGGCGCGCATCAGGTCGATGTCGTAGTTATCGTGCTTGCCCTGAAGGATCGCGGTGAAGCGCTCAAAACCCATGCCGGTGTCGATGGAAGGGCGCGGCAGCGGGTTGCGTGTTCCGGGCGGACCTTCCTCATACTGCATGAAGACGAGGTTCCAGATCTCGATGAACCGGTCGCCGTCCTCATCCGCGCTGCCGGGAGGGCCGCCCGGGATATCGGGTCCATGATCGTAGAAGATCTCTGAACACGGGCCACAGGGACCGGTATCCCCCATGCGCCAGAAATTATCGCTGGTGGGAATGCGAATGATCCGCTCATCCGGCAATCCGGCAATCTTGCGCCACAGGGCCGCAGCGTCTTCGTCCTCGCTGAACACGGTTACCAGCAGCTTGTCGGCAGGCAGGCCAAAATCGCCGGTAAGCAGGGTCCAGGCGTGTAGGATCGCCTGTTCCTTGAAGTAGTCGCCGAAGCTGAAATTGCCCAACATCTCGAAGAAGGTGTGGTGCCGCACGGTGTAGCCGACATTGTCGAGGTCGTTGTGCTTGCCGCCGGCGCGGACGCATTTCTGTGCCGTGGTGGCGCGATTGTAGGGGCGCCGTTCCTGGCCAGTGAACACGTTCTTGAACTGCACCATACCGCTGTTGGTGAACAGCAAGGTGGGGTCGTTGCGCGGCACAAGAGGTGAGCTTTCGACCACCTGATGGCCGTTGCGGGCGAAGTAATCGAGGAACGTGGCGCGGATGTCATTGCTGCTGGGCATGGTCCTGCGTAGCGCAGCGGTTTCGGCGTGTCACCGGGGGACAGTTCACGCAAGGCCAGGAGTTACCGGACGCGATGGCTTAAACTTGCGGCGGACGCTGCTATCCCCGAAACCCGCCAGCAAAGCCGTGGGCGCAAATGGGATTGGTCTCGCAAGGCGGTGCCGTGGGGATCGTGGGTCGATTTCATATACTCCCACTCCCGGCACACAGCCTTTAGTTACGATATCGTAACATAATAGGCGTGCGAAGTGGTTGGTGGAAAAGTCGTCTTTCCCGGCGGAACTGCCAGCGAAGAGTGGAGACGACTCGGATCGGGCAAGGCCGCGTGACCAAGCCAGCCCGGAGGCGAGCAGACACCGCTTCGGACGGCGCAGCGCGCCGCCTCGGGGCCACGGCGCACCCACCGTGCACTGAGCACGGCGCGCGCAGGCGACCCTCATTGAAATTGGTTTGGCGCCTCGCGCGCGCAACGGGGACAAAAGTTGCCTCGTGATCGCGCGGGGATGGAACCGCGACGGCACCAACACCGAGCAAGGCGCGCGCATCCAGCGCCGCGCACACGCAAATCAGCATATCGAGCAGAGCGCACATCACCAGCGCCGCCAGCTTGGCTAAATCGTCCCGCGTCTCGTCCCCCGCACGGATCGCCGCCGCCTCGGCGGCGAGCCGTGCGGCCAAGAGTGCGAAGGACGGAATGATTTCCATTACACTAGGATCGTAGGCCTACGAAAGGACCGCTGCAACATATTTCGGCATTTCCGACCTGATGGCGTGTCGTTTCGGCATCAGCCCCGGATCGTCGTGGTCGGCCATGACCACATATCCCCGCCCTGCCGTCGTAGAATGGCAAGGCATAGAGTAGCGGTCCCCGTCGAGCACGAAGGTCGCTCATCTAACGGACCCGTCACCCCGGCTATCTCCGATAAGGCGCCGGCAGCAGCGTCCTGATTGGCAGCTTTATCGGACCGGGCACGATCACCCAGGCGTTCGGCGCGTAGTCGGTGATCAGCTCGCGGCAGGCGCCGCAAGGTGGCACGATGGCTATTTCGC
>JANXXW010000388.1 GCA_025350425.1 Rhodospirillales bacterium | reverse complement strand
ACCGCCCCCGCCGCCGCGACCGCGACCATGTATCTGGGCCCAGGCGGAAAGCTGGTGGCGCGCATGAGCCTAGACGGCTGGAACGCACCCGGTGTCCCCGGCACCGTGCTCGGGCTCGACACCGCGCTCCGGGAATACGGCACCTTCACCCGCGCCCAGGCAATGGCGCCGGCCATCCGCATGGCGCGCGAGGGCTTTGTGCTGACGCGTGGCGATACCGACATCCTGGACGCAAAAACCGCCGCGTTCCGCACCAACCCCGTTCTCGCGGGCATCTTCCTCCGCCCGGATGGCGCTGCGCTCAGGCCGGGCGACCGGCTGGCGCAACCCGATCTTGCCCGCACGCTGGAGGCCATCGCCGCCGACGGACCCGATGCGTTCTACAGGGGCGCCAGCGCCGCCGCGATATCCAAGGCGGCCCAGGCCGGCGGCGGAATGCTGACCGAGGCGGACTTCGCCGCCTACACCGTCACCGTATCCGCCCCGCTTCGGTGCCTCTATCGCGGCTACCTGTTCCTGTCCTCGCCGCCGCCATCTTCCGGCGGTACCACGATGTGTGAAATCCTCGACGTTCTCGAAGGCTACGACATGAAGGCACTCGGCTTTCACTCGGCCGCCAGCGTGCATGTGATGGTGGAGGCGATGCGGCACGCCTATTTGGACCGCAACACCTTCCTCGGCGACCCCGCTTTCGTCGACAACCCGCTCGAACGCCTGTTGTCGAAGGATCGCGCGGCCCAGATCCGCGCCGACATCACCGACCATGCCGGCGTCTCGGACCCCAAAGACCTGCTTGCCCTGGGCGAGGCGTATGAAAAGCCTGAAACCACGCATTACTCGGTAATCGACGAGGCCGGCAACGCGGTCAGCGTCACCTACACCATCAATGGGCTGTTCGGGGCACTGGCGATGGCTGAAGGCACCGGTGAGCTGATGAACAACGAGATGGACGATTTCACCACGCAACCCGGCGGGTCGAACCTGTTCGGCTTGGTGCAAGGGGCAAGGAACGCCATCGCCCCAGGCAAACGGCCGCTGTCGTCGATGGCGCCCACGATAGTGACGAAGGACGGGCGGGTGTTTCTCGTTCTTGGCTCGCCGGGTGGCAGCCGGATCATCACTGTCACCCTGGAAACCGCGCTGAACATCATCGATCACGGTATGCAGCCACAGCAGGCGGTCAACGCGCCGCGCTTCCACTATCAATGGTTGCCCGACACCGTGTTCGCCGAGCCGTTCGCTTTCTCGCCGGACACCCTGAAGCTGATCGAGGGGATGGGCATGAAGGTCGAGACGCAAACGCCATGGGGCGCCGCCGAGATGATCGCGGTAGGGCAGCCGCAGCCGGTCGGCGCGGGCGCGGCCTCATCGGGCAACGACGCGAGTGCTACGGCGGGAATGGCGCCCGGCCTCCTTTATGGCGCCAACGACGACCGCCGGCCGGCGGGTGCGGCCGTGGGGTATTAAGCTATGTGGAAAGCGCGACATGAGCGGTGACGCGAAGCTCCCCGTGACGGTCCCGCCGCACGCCGGGTTGCCACCCGAGGCCGAGGCCGAATTGCGGCAGGCCCTTGCCTTGCTGCGCTCCGGCGGAGGCCGCCTCGCACGCGCCATGAGCCGGGTGGCACACATCGCCGGCGCCGCGTCCGCGCCACTGTTGCGGGGGGTGGGGCTCACGGCCGAAACATTGCAGCCCGTCATCGAGAATGTGATGGAGCGCGCGTTCGATCTTGCGATTGTGCGTCAGCGCAAGACCGCTCGGTTCGCGTCGCCGACCCGGGCCGCACTGGCCGTGGCAGCCTCCGGCGCCGCTGGCGGCCTGGTGGGATTGCCGGGCTTCCTGCCGGATGCCGCATTCACCACGCTTCTGATCCTTCGCAACATTGCCGCCATCGCTCGCGAGCACGGCGAGGACCCCGTCCAGCCGGACACGCGGCGGGCCTGCCTGGAAGTCTTCATGCTCGGGGCGCCCCGCGATGCGCCCGGATCGAATGATTTCGGGGCCGGAGAGCAGCCCGATTCCGGGTATTTCGCCGCCAGGCTGATGCTTCAGGGTGGCCCGGCGATCGCGCTGCTGCGGCAGGCAGCCGCACGGTTCGGCGTCGTGCTTTCACAAAAGCTCGCCGCTCAGGCGGTGCCGATCGTCGGCGCGGTAGGCGGTGCGATCGTGAATGCGGCATTTCTGGCGCACTACCGGGCGATCGCAACTGCCCATTTTACCATTCGCCGCCTCGAGGCTCATTACGGTAGCGTACTTGTCAGGCAGGTGAGCGATGGGTGGACCGACCGTTCGGCATTACATCGTCAAACAATTTGACAATCACGATTTCATATCGATTTACGCTTGCTTCTGATCATCCAATGTCTCAAAAGGTGCTTACAAAATGCTAGTGGTTAGAGGTTTTATAAAACCAATAACGATTGCTGAGACGCACGGATAAGGAGCCTTGACATGCCTAGCGTTACAATTCCAGGCAGTGTAAACTTTCCTCTGAGTTTCGTCGTCCCTGTAACATCCCGGCAATCGGCAATTCTCGGCCAGCAAGCAGTGACCGCTATCCTGGCCAGCATGAACGCGGGCAAGGCAATCGAGCTTTCCCCTGTCGCTCCCGCCACCGTCAACATCGCCACGGGCTCGACCAGCCTCACTTTCATTGGTGACAACGGTACCGCTCCGTTGACGGTCAACGATGCGTCGGGTGGAACCATCACCATTCTCTCCGGCCTGGGCGGGCTCAGCTACACCGCTACCAACTCCCTCGCCACCGCCGCCGCCAACGTGTTGATCGTTGCGGGCGGTGGCCCGAGCAACATCAACCTAGGCTTCGGCACCGCGACCGTAGTGGCAGACGGCGCGGCCACGATTGGCGCCGTCAACGGCGGCGATACGGTATTTGCGACCAGCGGTGGTGCGGCGTCGATCAATGCCGGCGCGGGCGCCACGGTCTACGTAGCCGGCACAGACACGGTCACGTTCTTCGGTCCCAACGCCAAGGTCCTGACGCAGAACGGAGCCAATCTCACCGTCGTCGGCCGGGGCGGCCCGGTCAACGGAACCGATTCGGGCAGCGTGACGATCAGCGCTGCCGGCGCGATCAGCCAGTTCCAATACAATGGCTACGGCGGCAACGTTTACGTCGATGCCTCCGCCAACGGCATGAACACCTCCGGCAATGCTGGCGGCATAATCATCAACCCGACCAACGCGAACGTGACCGTGTTTGCGGGCGCCGGCTCCGAGACACTTTATGGAACAGGTGACGCGGGCGGTACCGCGTTGAACACCGGCAACGATTTCGTCAACAGCGGCATCGGCGTTTTCCATGGCGGGACCGGGCAGAACATCCTGGAAACGACCAGTATTTCCGGTACGGCCACCTTGATAGGCGGCTCCACCACGAGCTTCGACGCACTTTATGCGCAGGGCGCTTACCAAGTGCTCGTCGGTGGCACGAAAACCACCATCATGGATGCCAGCGGCCAATCAGGCTCCGCCGCATCAATCGCGAACTTCACGTTCAAGGGCGTGGCAATCGGGGCCGGAGGCGACTTGCTCAATGCGTCGTGGGCAAAGCAGGTCTCCATCTACGGCGCTGCGGGCGGATCGAACACCATCGTGTCAGGTACCGGCGCCACGACCGCGATCGGCAACCACGGCGTAGCTGGCGCCTCGAACACCTACATTGATGGTGTCGGCAAAACCGGCCTCGCCGGCGGAAGCATCACCGTGAGCGATTTCGTGGTCGGAACGGATAAATTCCTGCTGAACGGTTCCACCGTCTCCAGCGTCTCGGTGCCGGTTGCCGGCTCCTCGACCGTTACCCTTTCCGACGGGACAAAGGTCACGCTCGCCAACATCTTGGTCAACTCGGCGAACCAGACCAGCATTTTCAGCTAACGCACGCTATTTTCGGGGTGCCCAACGGCATCCCACACACTCATAATCTACTATGCGATATGGAGTTTTGAACCGGCGCGTCCCGTTGCTGATTGGGATCGCGTTGGCTGCGGTTTACTGCCTCGCCTACCTCGGTGACCCGGCTTTACCCGGAAACTCGAAATACCCGGAAGGGTGGTGGGGTTGGTATGACCAGGGCAAGTATCTGGCCTCGACACTGGCCTTTGCGCATGGCGATCTCGATCCGGCCAAGCACTGGTATCCACTTGGCTTTTCGCTGCTCGCAGCGCCATTGGCCTGGGCCGCGCCGAACCACCCCTATTTCCTGATTGGGCTCGCCTCCCTGATCGCCGCCTTCGCGGCATTCCTCGCCTTCGCTCGGCGTCTCGGCATTGCAGCACCCTGGGCGGCGCTGATCTTTGCACTCGGCTCGATGGGCGATCCGATGCTGATCCGGGACTGGGCCGTGCCATGGAACACAGCACCCGCGACCGCCTTTCTCTGGACCATGGCCGCCGCCGCCGCAGCCAGCCTACAGGGACGGCCGCGACCGCTGGTGGTGGGATTATGCGCCGCCGCCGTGGTCGCATGTCGCCCAACCGACGCTGTCACAACCCTTCCCTGCCTGCTCGCAGCGGCCTGGGCTGCCTGGTATAGAACACGGCGCTGGGCGGAGATCGGCCGCTTGGTGGCGGGCGGCGCCGCGGTGAGCCTTGGCTATCTCGCGCTGCACGTGGCGATCTACGGGATGGCGGCCACACCCTACATGATCGATAGCCAGAAGATCGGCTTCACCATGACCGACTTTGGCTGGCGAGCCTACGTCATACTGGTCGATCCCCGAAGCTGGTTTCAAGATGGCCAGGGGATGCTGCGCCGTTTCCCGTGGATGATCCTGGGCTTTGCCGGCATCCTGGTGGCATGGCGCCGAGGCGCCGTCGCCGTCATGCTGGCAACGATGCTCGTGGCGCACATGGCACTATATATCTCCTATGTCGATCTGATGCCGACCGGGCTGTGGCGTTTCCTCAACGTCCATTATTTCACCTGGGCGATGCCCGGCTACGCGCTGTTCGCCGCCCTGCTGCTATGGGACCTGACCCGGCGCGCGGATTGGCGCTGGGCCGCAGGCAGCCTGGCGTTCGTGCTGGCTATATCGGCGATCCGGCTGGAACCCACGAGCGTCGGTGTCGGTCAGCCGGCCAAGATGATCGACATCGCCGGCCCGGTACCGCCGTTCATGGCGACCTACATGAGCCGCCTACCGGCTCACGACGATACGGGTCCGCTCCTGAATATCCAATCGATACGCGCCTTCCCGATCGCCACGGGAACCCGCGTGATCGGCATCCGACGCTGGATTACCGGCCCGCTCGTCTGGGAAGACGGCACTCCGGCGGGAATGAATGCGCAAGGCGCGCAGACTCGCTACTCCATCTCGCTGCGCTGGGGCTGGCCACGCTGGCTGGTCAAGCACCGCGTTCACAACGTGATCGACGGCTGATAGGCGACAAGATGCCGCTTGCACCCATGCCGCCCATTGCAGCATGAAATTGGTCGACCGGCCTCCAGGCGCGGCTGTCACCCGGAGTAACGTCGCCCCATGCCGTCCACCTTCGCCACGGCCTTCGATCCGCGACGCAACAACTTCGACGCCATCCGCCTGCTCGCGGCCAGCGTAGTCGTCCTAAGCCACGCCTATTCGCTGACCGGCGCGCAATGGGAGCCGGTTTCGTCGCTGCTTCACTACGGCTATGGCGGCACCCTGGCGGTGCAGGTGTTCTTCGTCATCAGCGGGTTCCTGATCGCACGGTCGGTTCACGACAACTCCACCGGCGAATACCTTGCCGCGCGCATGTTGCGGATACTGCCAGGTCTCGCGTTTATCACCCTCGTCGAGACCTTCCTGATCGCGCCCGCTTTCTTCAACGGCGCCCTTGGCACCTACTTCAGGAACCTGGCTTGGCCGCACCTCGGCAATATCCTGGTATTCGGCGAAGACCCCTACATTCCCGGCGTGTTCGCCAAGAACCCGTATCCCTACGTGAACGGCTCCCTCTGGACGTTACCAATCGAGAGCCTGTTCTATCTCGCGCTGCCGATACTGGTGACGCTGGCGGCGGGACGACGATGGATATACCTCGTGCTGTTCGCTCTGAGCCTGGCAGCCGAACCCGTGTGCGTGGCGTTCGGCCTGTCGGACGAGCATTTGGGCGGTTTCCTGTTCCGGACCGTCTCCACCTTTGCGGCGGCGAAATACGCCTGCTGGTTCATGGCCGGCGTGGTGGCATGGACGTGGCGCGACCGTATCGGATTTAGCGCCGGGGCTTGCGCGCTGGCCCTGCTTATCCTGTTCGCGGCGCGCGATAGCCTGGCCGCGCCCTGGATGGCCAAGATCTGCGGGCCTTACGTGGTTCTCTACATCGGCATGGCGGGCGGCTTCGGCACGGCGCTGAAACGCCGGATCGGCGACCTTAGTTATGGGACATACCTATTCGGCTACCCGGTCCTGAACATAATGGTGAGCCTCGGGGGCCGGCACCTTTCAGCCAAAGCGGTGTTTTTGCTTGCCATGCCTGTGGCGCTTCTCGGAGCGACGCTTTCATGGCATTTCGTCGAGCGGCCGTGCCTGCGGATGAAGCATTCCGGTCTGCGCTGGTTGGTTTTCCGGGCTCGGGAAGCGCCTTCGGAAACGGACTCGTCAATACGACCCAATATGGGGAAGGAATAATCCGAGATGTCTGACCAGCCTGAACTCCCACCGCCCGAGATACCGCCCCTGCCGGTGCCAAATGGATCAAACCCCGTCCCGCCTGATCCGGACATCCCGCCCATCCCGATCGAACTTCCATCGCCCCCGGCGCCCGACGCCCCTCCGAACACCCCGCCGCTCCCGCAATCCCTTTGAGCGCGGACAACGGCTTTCGCATCGCCGTGCTGCCGGGCGATGGCATCGGGGCGGAGGTCATGGCGCCTTGCCTCCGCGTGCTCGATGCCGCCGCTTCCCGCGTGGGCGGTTTCAGCCTCGACTGGGGTATCCATCCCGCCGGCGCCCAAAGCTACCTCGATACCGCGCACGCGCTCCCGAAGGAGACGTTGGCGCAGGCGGGACGCGCCGATGCGATCTTGCTGGGGGCGATGGGGTTGCCATCCGTGCGCTATCCCGACGGGACCGAGATCGCGCCACAGCTCGATCTGCGGTTCGCGTTCGGGTTGTATGCAGGGGTGCGCCCGGTGCGGATGCTGCCGGGGATGCCGGCCGTGTTGGCCGCCCCCCGCGCGGCCGCAACCGATTTCGTGCTGATCCGCGAATCGACTGAGGGGCTGTTCGCGTCACGCGGGCGCGGCACGGTGATCGACGATGCCGAGGCGCGCGATACCATGGTCATCACCCGCCCGGCCAGTGAACGGCTGTTCGATTTCGCCTTCCGCCTCGCCGGTGCGCGCGCCCGTTCTGGCGGCGGCGTCACCTGCGTGGATAAGGCCAACGTGTTCGCCAGCTTCGCCTTCTTCCGCAAGATATTCGACGAGCGCGCTGCCTTGAACCCTGGCATCGCCGCCCGTCACGCGTATGTGGACGCGACCGCGCTGTTCATGGTGCAGCGACCATGGGAGCTGGATGTGCTGGTCACGGAGAACATGTTTGGCGACATCCTCTCCGATCTGGGTGCCGGCCTCATGGGCGGAATGGGGTTCGCACCCTCGGCTGACATCGGCGACGAACACGCGGTGTTCCAGCCCTGCCATGGAAGCGCGCCCGACATCGCCGGCCGGGGGATCGCCAACCCGGTGGCGATGTTCCTGTCGGGAGCGTTGATGCTGGATTGGCTTGGTGAGCGGCACCGCGCCCCGGACGCGGCACGGGCCGGCGCCTTGGTGCGGGACGCGGTGGATGCCGCGCTGGGCTCGGGCATAGTTCGCCCGTTCGAAATCGGCGGCGACGCCGGGACGGAGGCGATAACCGTGGCCGTTCTCGACCAGATATCCCGCGTGGAGATCAAGTCTTGAGCCGCGTTCCACTGGCCCTGCTGACCTGTCTGGTCCTGCTTGGTTGCTCACCGTCTCGGAAGGAAGAGCCGGCGCAGGGAATGTTGAAGCCGGGCGAGGTGGTGCGCGTCGATGACGGCGCCTGCGCGGCCGACAAGGTGCGGCAGATAACGGTCGGCCCGCCACCCGCCGACAAAACGCTCCCGTCACCGCGCATCTCGGCTTGCGTGGCTCGGTAAGCTCTGGTTTCCCATCCTGTGCGTTTTCCCGCATTATTCCGGTCACGTTGTGACGGATTAAGGTGGATTACATGGACACGTTGGCACTTCGGCAAAATAGCCCACGCCTCAACCCGAACGCGGCGAGCTAGACGATGCCCGCCGACGCCGGGCACGTCGATTTCTTCACCTACCATCCTAAGGCCGGCGGCCTTCTGTTCTGCGGATGGACCTCGCACGAGGCAGTCCCGCTCATGCACGCAGGCGAGTTCGTCGCCCGGTTCGCTGGTGGCGAGGCGCGCGGCATGGGCATGGCGACGTTCTATCCCCGCGAGGGGCTTGAGGCACGGGGCATGGGCATGGTGCTTTTCGTGGAGTGCGAAACCCGGCCCGCCGGCGCGCTGATCACGATCGTTCCCGCCGATCTCGACATCATCGAAATCAGCCCGACCCCCGACACGCGCGAACTGGAACCAAACGCCGCCACCGTGATGCTGGCGCCTCTCATCCGGCGCGGCGACCCGCCGTTGCTAGACGTCATTCTGGCCGCATTGCTGCCTGCGGGGATACCGCCAGCAAAAGTGGCCGCACGTGCGAAACCTGTCCGCAACCTCGATGAACTCGTGGGCCAGGTGCTGCTCCAGTTGGACGAGGCGATCTTTTGTCCGCCTAGCGGCGTGGTGCTGATCGGCTGGTGCCTGGCACGGCCCGGCGTTCTAAAGGAGTTACGCTTGCGCTCCGGCGACAAAGTCACACCGATCAACCTTGCGCGGGCAGTGCGAGTGCCCCGGCCGGGCGTGATCGACTCGGTCGGGCAGCCGAACGGCTTCGAGGACGTCCGCAACGGGTTCATAACCTATCTGGCAGATGGCTTCGACCCGTATGCGGTCAGCTTACTGGAGGTGGAGACCAGCGACGGCGAGGTGGGCACCCGCGGAATCCCCAAGCCCCGGCTCCACGGATTGCCCGCGATCCGCCATCTCCTGGGGGAGTGCGACGCCCAGTACGCCGATGTGGCGCCTGCGTTCGACCTCGTCCTGGGGCCAGCAGTCGCACGATTGAACGCGGAGCGACTGAGCGCCAAGGGCGCGGTCGCGCGGATCGATTTCGGGCCGCGTCCGGAGGCTCCACCCGCCACGATCGTCATCACGCTATATGGCCGCATCGATTTTGTTGAGCTGCAATGCGCTCTGTTCGCAGCCGATCCGGCTCTCTCTGGCTGCGAAATCATCTATGTGCTCGACGATCCGCGGCTGCGGCGCGACATGGAGAACATCGCAGCGTCGATCCATGCGCGGTTCGGCCTGGCGTTCACGCTGCTCATCCATGAGCGCAACCTCGGCTTCGCGCCCGCCTGCAACAACGGCCTCGCGATCGCGCGCGGATCACAGATCTGCTTCCTGAACTCGGACGCGTTCCCGAACTCCCCTGGCTGGCTTGCCCGGCTGGGGGCGCGGCTGGACGCTGATCCAGCACTCGGCATCGTCGGGCCATTGATGCTGCACGAGGACGGGTCCGTACAGCACGAAGGCATGGGCTTCCGGCCTCTCCCGCAATTCGCCAACTGGTATTTCAGCCATCACACCAACCTGGGCCGACGCCCGTCCGAACTGGGCGGCATGATGCCGAGTGCTGCCATCACCGGAGCCTGCATGGTACTTGACACGGAGCGAGCGCGAACGCTGGGCGGCTTTGACGAGGCATATGTGATGGGTGATTTCGAGGATTCGGATCTATGCCTACGCGCGGCCCGGCGGGGTTGGACCTGCGCCGTCGATCGCGACGTGCGCCTGGTGCATTTTGGCCGCCGCTCGCAGCCATCGGCCAATGAGCGGTGGCGCATGAATCTTATCCTGCACAACGCCTGGGTGCATCAAAGGCGCTGGGGCGACACCATCGCCGCCCTTCCGACGCCAACGGAGTATGCGGCATGAGCGGGATCGCGGGTTCCGCGATGCGGGTGCTGATCGTGTGCCAGGGTCATCCGAGCCTCAATCGCGGCGGCAACGAGATCGCAGCTTTCGAGTTGTTCACACAAATGAACGCCCGCCCGGATTGCGAGGCGTGGTTCTTGGGATGCGCTGGCGGCGGCGGCAGCGGGGTGGAGTTGCGCGGACGCATCACCCAGCCCTTCACCGAGCGGGAGTATATCTATGCGCCATCCGTGGCGGACTGGTTTGGCTTCGCCAACCGCGACCCGCTGTTTCCCGCCGAGTTCTCGGCGCTGATCGAGGAGTTGGCGCCGGACGTGGTGCACTTCCACGGCTTCGGCAATGTCGGCGTGGAAGCGTTCGCCATCGCGCGCCGTGCCGCGCCCACTGCCCGCATCTTGCTGACGTTGCACGAATACGCCGCGATCTGCGCCCATCACGGCCAAATGGTGAAGCGCCCCAGCCGCGCCTTGTGTGAGGCGGCAAGCCTGCGGGCGTGCAGCCAGTGCTACCCGGAGCATGGGCCGACCGGCTTCTTCGTGCGCGACAACTACATCCGCGCTTGTTTCGAACACGTAGACCGTTTCATCGCGCCGAGCGCGTTTCTGCGCCAGCGCTTCATTGAATGGGGTATCGCGTCCGAGCGGATCACCCATGTGCCGAACGTGATCGCGCCGGGTTCCGGCCCGACCGAGCCGCGCGAGGCGGACGGGCTGCTTCGGGTGGGATTCTTCGGCAAGGTCACGCCCATGAAGGGCATTGGGCTACTGATCGATGCGGCCCGGCTGCTGCACGAGGGTGGAAACCAGGCGGTGCGCATCGACATTCACGGCACGCTGGAAGGCCAACCCGACGATATGCGAGCTGAAACGGAACAGGCGTTGCGCCGGCTCCCCCCGAACGTTCACGTAAATGGACCGTACGATCCTGCGGACGTCGACGCGTTGATGCGCCGTGTAGACGCAGTTGTCGTACCGTCAATCTGGTGGGAAAACGCCCCGGTGGTGATCGAGGAGGCTCGCCGTAACGGGCGCGCGGTGATCTGCGCCGACATCGGCGGTATGGCCGAGGCGATACATAACGGTGTGGACGGATTTCACTTCAAAGCCGGGGATCCAGGCGCGTTGGCGCAGCTTATGGGAGGTTTGTCGGCGCTGCCCTACCAGCTCTCTGAACTGTGTCTGGATGGCCAGGTCAACTCCGGCGTGACAGGGCACGTGGCCCTCTACGACATTGCACGGTCGAATCGTATTTAAGTGTTTTACAGATATTATTCGATTAACAGACGTCTTATTTTTCATTATTGCTAGGTTATTATCGCTTAGAGAGTCATATGTCTTACAGCGATAGTTATGACTTGTATGGGCTTTCCAATACCGGCTCCCATGGCAATCGGTTTATACCGGATGGGAGTGATGCGATTGAAGCAAACGCAACGATACGGGACGCCAATCTCACGGGCAACACCAGTGTCGAAAGCGTTACCGCGTTCGACACTTTTGTGATGAAGGGTTATCCTCCGTCACATCCGATGCCTTATAAAGGGTTCGTTTTTGTCGGGCCAGGCCCGACAGAATTAATGTCGCGGTCGGCGGGAATATTGACGATAACTACTACCTGTTAGAGCGTAACCTGACCGATCCGACTCGAAAGTTCTTCCCCGACGCGGCGCTAATCTGGTTCAGCGTTCTGGTGGTAAGGAGTTGGTTTGGGATGGCACGGACGTTGTCGACGGACCTTCGCATTCGTGTGATTGCGGCGGTTAATGACGGCTTGTCTCGGCGTGCTGCGGCGGAGCGGTTCGGGATCGGCATCGCCACTGCGATCCGCTGGGTGCGTGCGTTCCGCACGACGGGTGCAATCGGCCCGCGGCCCAAGGGCGGCGACCTGCGCTCGCACCGGATCGAGGCGCATCACGACGCAATACTCGGCGCTGTCGCGAGCCAGGTGGACATCACTATTGTGGAATTGGCCGGTCTGCTGCGTCGCGATCATGGTCTGGACGTGGCGCCCAGCACGGTGTGGCGGTTCCTGGATCGCCACGGCATAACCTTCAAAAAAAACGGCGCACGCCGGCGAGCAGGACAGGCCAGACGTTTGGCTCCAGCGGCAGACGTGGTTCGACGCGCAGCCTGAACTCAATCCTGAACGCCTGGTGTTCATCGACGAGACTGGCGCATCAACCAAGATGGCGCGTCTGCGCGGCCGAGCCTTGCGGGGTCAGCGATGTCGCTCGCCAGTGCCGCATGGCCACTGGAGGACCACCACCTTCACCGGTGCGTTGCGCCTTTCAGGCATGACCGCACCCATGGTGCTCGACGGGCCGATGAACGCCGATGCATTCCGCGCCTACGTCCGCCATGTGCTGGCACCCACGCTGCGGCCCGGCGATATCGTGGTGATGGACAACCTGCCAGCCCACAAGGTCGCCGACATTGGCGCCCTGATTGAGGCAGTCGGTGCCAGGCTGCTCTACCTGCCGCCCTACTCGCCGGACTTCAACCCGATCGAGAACGCCTTCTCCAAACTCAAGGCCATCCTGCGCAAGGCCGCCACACGCAGCATCGCCGACCTGTGGGACGCAATCGGAACCGCCATCGATCAGTTCACACAAGCCGAGTGCGCAAACTACTTCACCGCCGCAGGATACGAGCCGGAAAGATTCACCCTAAATCCGAACCATCAAATGCCGGGACTAAACATCTAGCGCTTCGAAAGCGCTGTTGATACTGAGGTTCCGGTAGCAGCGGAACCGAAACTGCATTTCAGTCATCTTCGCGCTACCCACCGTGAGTTGCTGAGTTCGTGGTAAACTCAACGCACTAGCGCTTGGTCGTCAGCTTTGACGCCTGGCCAAGCACGTAGCGCAACCTCGACCATGGCCAGCAGCGACGTCCGCGAGGCTCCATCGCGCGCGAGGACGGACATGCCCTGCGTGACCGCCAGGACCAGTCCAGCCAATGGGGCGGCCTGCGTTTCCGGTGGCAGGACACTGTCCTTGATGTCGCGCTCGATCCGCACCCGCAGGCAGCATTCAATGCCTCGGCGTATGTCGGCCACGGCGTGCTGCACATCGGCGGCGGCGGCCGAGCCGCTCGCGGTGGCACTGGCGAGCAGGCAGCCCCTTGGTGTGGCCTCACCGGTGTAGGTCGCTGCGGCCGCGGTCATCAGCTCGCGCGCGGCGTGGAGGGCGGTCGGCGCAACGGCGATCATGCGCTCCAGGTCCGCCGGGTCGCCCGCGTAGAGCCGCATGGCTTCGAGGAACAGCTGCTTCTTGTCCCCAAAGGCTGTGTACAGGCTCGGTGCGCTGACACCCATTGCGGCGGTCAGCTCGGCCACCGAGGTGGTCTCGTAGCCATGACGCCAGAAGGTCAGCATGGCCTGCCGCAGCGCGGCATCCCGATCGAACGAGAGTGGTCTGCCAGTGCGGCGCGGTGGGGCGTGCATCGGGATTTCCATAACGATCACTAAAAAACAGATTGACCTGGTAGCTGTGGCGGATCATCAATTTCATAGCATTTGTTATGGAAGTATGAAACCGTCATGTCGCTCAGGAAATACCGCACGCTTGGTCGCTCGGGCTTGGTGGTCAGCCCCCTCGCGCTCGGGACGATGACCTTCGGACCAGGCGACTGGGGCGCCGACGACGCGACATCGCGCGCGATCTTCGATGCCTACCGCGATGCCGGCGGCAACTTCATCGACACGGCTGACATCTACTCGGGAGGCGCAAGCGAAGCGCTGGTGGGGCGGTTCATCA
>JANXXW010000375.1 GCA_025350425.1 Rhodospirillales bacterium | reverse complement strand
CTGGGTTGCCTGATGATGCGACTGTGGCATGATGCTTGATCGATACAAGGAAACGGCGATTGGCATTCGGTATTTTCCTTCATCGGTCCGATTCAATTTACGATGATAGGCTTGCCGAGCGGTATCAGTTTCCCCGTCAGTATCTGTCACGAGCAAAAGCGTGTGTCGGGGGCTGGATCATCTACCTTGAACCCACGAAGGTGCATGCAACCCGAGGCTACTTTGCCGCCGCCAAGGTTCAGGATATCGTGCCGGACTCAACACGGCCGGACATGTATTCGGCGTTGATCGAACCGAACACCTACATCGAATTTTCTGATCTAGTACCGTTCAAGGGACAAGACGGCCTTGTGGAGCTGGGCCTTTTGAATGACGCAGGGAAGATTTCTGGTCGTGCTCAGTCAGCCGTGCGGCCGCTCTCGGCCGTAGATTTTAACCGTATCATCGATCGCGGATTGAATGCAGATTCCACGTTGTTGCCGCGAATTGGCGATATTCCGTCCTCGACCGACTTTCGCGAACATCAGGCACCCTACGATTCCGGAGCAACACGCGATCGGACCATGTTGCTGATGTCCCGAATAACGCGCGATCGCGCGTTCCGTCAGGTAGTGCTCCGAGCCTACGATTCACGCTGCGCCATGACCGGACTTCGGCTCATCAACGGAGGTGGGCGTGCAGAGGCTGAGGCTGCACATATCCGCCCAGTATCCGAAAATGGTCCGGATTGCGTCAGTAACGGACTGGCACTTTCGGGTACTGTGCACTGGATGTTCGATCGTGGTCTGCTCGGGATCGCCGATGACCTGCGAATCTTGATCTCACGGCAAGTGAACAATGCCGAAACCGTTGCAATGATGATCAACGAGACCGGCCACCTCCTGCACACACAACGAAAGGGCGACAGACCGCAGCCGCAATATCTGCGCTGGCATCGGGAGAACTGCTTCAAGGGCTGAGCTCTGGATGCCGTCCTCAGCTGAGCCGTCCGCTAAGCGGGAAACTATCGTAGTCGGTTGCGTCAGAAAATGATTGCTTGCCTCACTCCCACTCGATCGTACCTGGCGGCTTGCTGGTGATGTCGTAGGTGACGCGGTTGATGCCGCGCACTTCGTTGACGATGCGGTTCGCGACGCGGCCGAGGAAGGCCATGTCGAACGGGTAGAACTCGGCTGTCATGCCGTCGCTGCTGGTGACGGCGCGCAGCGCGCAGGCGAAGTCGTAGGTGCGGCCGTCGCCCATCACGCCGACGGTGCGGACCGGGAGCAGCACGGCGAAGGCCTGCCAGATGGCGTCGTACAGGCCAGCGGCGCGGATTTCCTCGAGGAAGATGGCATCGGCACGGCGCAGCAGCTCGAGCTTCTCGCGGCTGATGGCGCCGGGGATGCGGATGGCGAGGCCGGGGCCGGGGAAGGGGTGACGGCCGACGATGGAGTCTGGGATGGCGAGTTCGCGGCCGAGCTTGCGAACCTCGTCCTTGAACAACTCGCGCAACGGCTCGACCAGACGCATCCGCATGTGTTCCGGGAGACCGCCGACGTTGTGGTGGGACTTGATGGTGACGCTGGGGCCACCGGCGAAGCTGACGCTCTCGATGACGTCGGGGTACAGGGTGCCTTGGGCCAGGAAGTCGGCGCCGCCGATGCGGGCGGCTTCCTCCTCGAACACCTCGATGAACAGGCGGCCGATGGTCTTGCGCTTGATCTCGGGGTCGGTGACGTCCTCCAGCGCGTTGAGGAACATGGCAGAGGCGTCGCGGTGGACCAGCTTGATGTTGAAGCGGTCCCGGAAGGTGGCGAGCACTTCCTCGGCCTCGCCGGCGCGAAGCAGGCCGTGATCGACGAAGATGCAGGTGAGCTGGTCGCCGATGGCCTCGTGGATGAGCACGGCGGCAACCGAGCTGTCCACGCCGCCGGACAGGCCGCAGATGACCCGACCGGTGCCGACCTGTTCGCGGATGCGGACGATCTGGGCGTCGCGGAAACCGGCCATGGTCCAGCTCCCGGAACAGCCGATCACGTCGTGGGTGAAGTTGCGTAGAAGCTGCGCGCCGTGTGGGGTGTGCACGACCTCGGGGTGGAACATGAGGCCGTAGAAGCGCCGGTTGTCGTCGGCGAACGCGGCGTAGGGTGAGCCTTCGCTGATCGCCACGGTGCGGAAGCCTGGCGGCAGGCGGATCACGCGGTCGCCGTGGCTCATCCAGACCTGTTCGCGGGCACCCTTCTCCCACACGCCACGGAACAGGGCGCAGGGCTCGGTGACGTCGAGCATGGCGCGGCCGAATTCGCGGTGGTCGGATTGCTCCACCTCGCCGCCGAGCTGTTCGCACATGGCCATCTGCCCGTAGCAGATGCCGAGTACCGGCACGCCGGCCTCAAACACCTCCTGGGGTGCGCGGGGGCTCTCGTGGTCGGCCACGCTGGCCGGGCCGCCGGACAGGATGATGCCGGCCGGGGCGAAGGCGCGAATACGCTCCGCAGTGGCGCTGTAGGGCCAGACCTCGCAATACACGCCGCTTTCGCGCAAACGGCGGGCGATGAGCTGGGTGACCTGGCTGCCGAAGTCGAGGATGAGGACGCGGTCGGGCGCGAGGTCAGGGGACAGGTCGGGTACGAGGTCTGGATCAGTCATCGCGCCTTGCAGCATGGGTGGGGGATCGGGGCAAGCCTCACGAGGCCTGGGATGTGGCCTGGGCCAGTTTTTCGATAGGCGACCACACGTAGGCCCGCTGGGCCACGAGGGTGCCGCCCACGCGGGTCATCGAGTCAGCGGTCGGCTTGCCGCCGAGGTGCTCGTAGAACCAGCGGCTGGGATTGTCGCGCAGCACCCACAGAAATGCGGAGGCACATCCGGCGGATGCGAGGTGAATGGCGGCGGCGCTCATCAGACGGCGGCCGATGCCGCGCTCGCGCCAGTCGTCGAGCACATACAGGGTCTCGATCTCGCCGTCGGCGGGGGCGAAGGCACCCGGTTTCGTGCTGGAGACGGACCCGGACGCGAAACCGACCACGCGCGGTCCGGCACAGGCGACATGGATGCCCACGCCGGCGCGGATCATGCCATCGTAATACCCCGCCTGGCGTTCGGGAGACAGGCGCATCAGCACCTCGTCAGGCAGGATGCCGGGGTAGGCGCTGCGCCACGCCGCCACATGCACGGACCCGATCGCCGCCGCATCGGACAGGCGGGCGCGGCGGATCTCGATCACGCCAGCCGTTCCAGCACGGCGGCAAAAAACCCGTCAGTGCCGTGGCGCAACGGGGTCAGCGACAGATAGGGATCGGGGCAGGGCGCCTCGCCCGGGATCGACCAGGCGGCCGAGAGCGGCTTGAGCTTGAATTCCGGATGGCGCTCCAGGAAGGCGGTCACCTGAGCCTCGTTCTCGTCGGGCAGTACAGAACATGTCGCATACACCAGCCAGCCGCCGATCCGCACCAGTCGGGCAGCGTGCTCCATGATATCGGCCTGCTTGGGCACGAGTTCCAGCACATCCTGTTCGACCAGCCGCGACCGCGCATCGGGGTTGCGCCGCCAGGTGCCAGTGCCGGTGCAAGGCGCGTCCACCAGCACCCTGTCGAACGTACCGGCCCGCCGCTTGGCCCATTTGTCACCGCGCTCGATCAGGTGGCGCTCGACGTTATGAACCCCGGCGCGGCGCAGGCGGGCGACGGCGCCGTCGAGGCGTTTGGAATGCACGTCGCAGGCGGCGATGTGGCCGGCATTGCCCATGGTCATCGCCATCGCCAGCGTCTTGCCGCCGGCCCCGGCGCACCAATCCGCCACGCGCATCTGCGGCCCGGCGCCCACCATGGCGGCCACCAACTGGCTGCCCTCATCCTGGATTTCCACCAACCCCGACTGGAACGCGGCCCCGGTGGACACCGGCCTGCGACCCGCCACGCGCAGGCCCCAGGGCGAGATCGGCGTCGGGATCGCCTCAATCCCCTCCAGCGCAAGGGCGGATATGGCGTCTGCCCGCGTGCCCTTCAGGATGTTCACCCGAAGATCGAGCGGGGCGGGGACGGACATTCCCGCCATCTCGGCCTCCAGGGCGTCGCCGAACCGGGCGGCGAGGCGGGGGAAGATCCAGTCCGGCATCTCCAGCCGCACGGCGTTCGGCATCTCCGCCCGATCAAGCGCGCGGCCCTCCAGCTCGCCCAGGGCCACCCGTTCGTCCTGCGTCAGCGGTGGGGGGCCGAACTTGCCGCCCACATACATCTGCTCCAGCCCGCTCAGCGCCCAGCCTTCCAACACCAGCGACGCGCCCACCAGCATCCGTGGCGCTACAGGCATGCCCACCCGCTCCAGCCACCACCCGAGCCGCCGCTGCGCCCGCAGCACGTGCCAGGCGCGGTCCGACACGGAGCGGCGGTCGCCGGAGCCGATGAACCGGCGGGCGCGGAAATACTCGTTGGCCACCGCGTCGGCGGGGCGACGGGGTGCCAGGGTTATGGCTTCCACCAGATCGATCGCGGCCGCGACCCGAGCCTGCGGCGTCACGCGAGCAGCGCCGCCGGCACGATTGCCTGGATCGTCACTTAACCTTCCTGGCGATAATTTGGCGCTTCCCGCGTGATCGCGACATCATGCACATGGCTCTCACGCAACCCTGCCCCGGTGATCCGGCGGAACCGGGCATGGCGTTGCAGGTGTGCGAGGTCGGCGCTGCCGGTATAGCCCATGCCCGCCCGCAACCCGCCCACCAGCTGGTGCAGCACCGCCGAGACCGGCCCCTTGTAGCCGACCCGGCCCTCGATCCCCTCTGGCACAAGCTTCAGCGTGTCTTTGATGTCCTGCTGGAAATACCGGTCGGCCGAACCGCGCGCCATCGCCCCGATGCTGCCCATGCCGCGATAGGATTTGAACGACCGTCCCTGATACAGGAACACCTCGCCCGGCGCTTCCTCGGTGCCCGCCAGCAGGCTGCCGATCATCACCGCGTCCGCACCCGCGCCGATTGCCTTGACGATGTCGCCGCTGGTGCGGATACCGCCATCGGCAATCGCCGGCACTCCGTGCTCCCGGCACATCGCCGCCGTCTCGAGCACTGCCGTGAACTGCGGCACGCCGACGCCGGCCACGATCCGCGTGGTGCAGATGCTGCCCGGCCCGATGCCGATCTTGACCGCGTCGGCACCCGCCCGGATCAGCGCCAGCGCGCCCTCCGGCGTTGCCACGTTGCCCGCGATCACCTGTACCGAGTTGGACAGCCGCTTGATCCGCTCCACTGCCGCCAGCACGCCCAGGGAATGCCCGTGCGCGGTGTCTACCACCACGACGTCTACGCCGGCCTCGATCAGCGCCTGGGTCCGGGCATGGCCGTCATCGCCCACCCCCGTCGCCGCCGCCACCCGCAGCCGGCCCAGTTCGTCCTTGTTGGCCAGAGGGTGCGTCTCCGCCTTGTCCATGTCCTTGACCGTGATGAGCCCCACGCAACGATACGCGTCGTCCACCACCAGCAACTTCTCGATCCGGTGCCGGTGCAGCAGCCGCCGCGCCTCTTCTGCGCCGACGTCGAACGTGACGGTGATGAGGTTCTCGCGCGTCATCAGCTCGTACACCTTCACCGAAGGGTCGGTTGCAAAC
>JANXXW010000362.1 GCA_025350425.1 Rhodospirillales bacterium | reverse complement strand
GGCGGAGTGCGCCTGGAGCCGCCGCGCGGATGTGCTGCTGGTGTACCGGCAGTTGACCTGGCAGGCCAAGGGCGTGCGCATGGCCGTCCATCACCACATGGGAACCGTAATCGAGACGGCGGCGGAGATCGACCGGCTGCTTTCCGGAACACCGGACAGCGTGGGCCTATTGCTCGACACCGGACACCTCGTCTTCGCGGGCGAGGATCCCGCCCTCGTCGCGCGCCGCTGGGCGCATCGCGTAAATCACGTCCACGCCAAGGATGTTCGTCGCGATGTGCTGGCGGCGGTGCGCCAAGAGCGCATGAGCTTCCTCAATGCCGTGGTAGCCGGGGTGTACACCGTGCCCGGCGATGGCTGCATCGACTTTGCCGAAGCACTGCAGCCGCTCAACGACGCCGGCTATGCTGGCTGGTTGATCGTGGAAGCAGAACAGGACCCGGCACTGGCACCCGCCCTGGCCTACGCAACAGCGGGCTACAGGTGTCTACGCGAAATCGCAGAACGATGCGGCTTCGTGATCGCCGGCTAGAAAGCCTCCGATCGCCTAGGGCTTGCTGACTTTCTTGCGGCTTTTGCCACTGATCCCTGCCGGGGCCTGCTCCGGCAGGTCGGCGCCAACCATCCGCAGGATCAACTCGGTAAGCGCGTCAGCCGTCTGCTCGAGCGTGAACCGACCGTGCGAGCGATACCACACGTAGGCCCAACTGATCATGCCGCCGATCCCCAGCGCGGCCATCCGCGTGTCCGTGACGTGGAACTCCCCGGCCATGACACCTTCGTCGAGCAGCTTCACGAGCTTGTGGTCGAACTCGCGACGCATCTCGCTGATCCTGGTGTAATCCGCGGCGGTCAGGTTCTTCTCCTCACGTGAGAAGATCGCAATGTGGCGCTGGTTTTGGAGCACAGCCGACACAAAACGGAGCCCAACCTCGCGAAGACGCTCGGTCGGGGAGCCAGACATCCCAAGTACGGAGTCAAGCGCCTCGAGCGCCGAGGCGATCCCGCGTGAACAGATCTCCGCCAGCAATTCAGCCTTCGAGGAAAAGTGGGCGTAGATAAAAGGCTTGGTTACGCCCATCTGTTCGGCGACCGCGTCCAGCGACGTGTTCTCGTAGCCGCGGTCGTAGAACAGGTCCACCGCAACCGCGATGGTTCGCTCACGCTTTAATGCCGCCACTTCGTCCCGAATACCTCTGGGCGCGGCGGCGGTCGCAGTCGACATACAGTCTGATCCTCGATGACGTAGCGAAAGATACCCCTAAACGGGTTCGAACCAGAAATCCAATACATCGCCAGTACGCTTCTCCGCAAACTTGGTCACCACTCGCGTGCCGATCCGCAATTTCTCTGAGGCTGCCTTCGGGTCGGTCAGGTCGACTCCCTTGAAAAACCCGCCGATCGCCGTGTCGGCATTGTCCAGCTGCACGTAGCCGAACGCATAGGGAGGCGGCGGCAGACCGTTGAATTCCTCGTATACGATGCTGAAAGTCTCGATTTTACCGCCGGGGCCAACCTCGACCCAATCCGTCGTGGGCTCCAGCGTCTGGTCCGAGAAAGCACGCGGCGGCACGAGAACGCGCCCGGATTTCGCGTCGCGCTTGCCATACAACTTGGCGTGATCGCGCAGCTGCACAAAAAACCAACTCGCGGTTTCCCCCAGCGCATGCGTGTAAGTGATGTTCCAGGTTTCCTGGCGCTTCAACAGTTCCATGATCGTTCTCCTGATTTCTAAGCTTCGACGACAATGGTTCCGAAGAACTGATGATCCCCACCATTGCCACTTGCTATACCCACCCGCGCGCCTTGCGCCTGGTGACCACCGGCCCGCCCCCAGACCTGCAACGCGACTTCCGCCACACGCACCATCGCAGTCACCGCGATGGCGTTGGTGCACAATACGCCGCCCGAGGCATTCACCGGGATCGCACCGCCCAACTGGAAGTCACCCTCACGCAGCATCGCCGGGGCCTGGCCGGGATCGGCCAACCCGGCCGCTTCGATCGAATGGAACTCGGTGTTGCTGAACGGTGCGTAGAGTTCGGCGACATGCACCTGCTTACGTGGTTCGGTTATCCCCGCCATCTTGTAGGAACGCGCAAAGCAGCGGCTGAGCGCATAGGCATCCGCGTGATCTGCGGTAAAGCCGGTCCCCATGCGGTCGCCGATGTAATACGTCTCGGAACAATGCCCGACCCCGGTGATCCAGACCGCATCGAGGTTGCGTTCCTTGATGTAGCTTTCCGATGCCAGCACCATCGCGCAGCCACCGCTGGATTGTGGGCAGCAATCGAACAGCTTGATCGGCCAGGAGATGTAGCGAGAAGCGAACACCTCCTCGATCGTGGTCTCACGCCGCAGGTGAGCATTGGGATTCTTCGCAGCCTGCGAGCGGTTCTTTACCACCACGCGCGCCATATCTTCTTCCGTCATGCCATATTTGTGCATGTAGCGGACGGCGGACATGGCCAGCATGTTGATGGTGCCGAGTGGCAACTGGCGCTCGTAGGTCGGGTCCCAGATCTTGTTCAGCACAGTCTGGCTGTCGCCGCATTCGCCGACCTTGTCGGCACCCGCCGTCAATACGACATCGCACGCACCGGCCGCGACATGATAGTACGCCGCCGCCACGCTGGAGATGCCGGTCGCCCCGCCTGTGTTGATGCGGAGGAATCGCTTGTTGCGCGCGCCCACGGCATCGACGCCGACGCGCTCGGCGTTGCCGATGCCCACCATCGCATCCGGCGACAGCGAATACACCACGGCCTCAATGCCATCGAGATCGAGTTTCGCATCGTTCAGCGCGAGAGTCGTGGCCTCCCGCACAAGGTCCGGATAGCTCGCATCGTCACGTCGCGAACGAAACGCTGACTGGCCGATGCCGATGATGCCAACACGCCCGCTCATGAAGCCGCTCCCTGCTCGCCACGTCGCAACACAACAACTGTCTGATACTGCATCGCCGGCCCACTCGCCGCATGGGCGAGACCGGTGCGGACACCTGCCTTCTGATGCGCGCCAGCACGCCCCAACACCTGTTGCGCGACTTCCGCAATCCGGATCAGCCCGGTGCAGAATACAGGGTTCAGCGTAAGCGAGCCGCCCGAAAGATTGACCGGCAACTTGCCATTCGCGCCGAAACTGCCATCCGCCACGCGCTCCGACCATGTGGCGCGCGGAGCCAGACCAAGCGCCTCATATGCCAGGAGTTCCTGAAACGGTGTAGCGTCCGACAACTCAGCGACTTCGAACGACGTGCCGGGATCGGTAATTTCGGCTGCCTTATAGGCCTGCTCGGCCGCGGCTTGGAGTGCCGGTGCCTGCGCTAGGTCCCGATCGCCGAGGAAGCCTGGCTCCGTCGCCCAACCCATCCCGGAGATCCACGCTACATCGCTGGAATGCTCAGACACGTAGTCAGGTGACGCCAACACTAGCGCCACTGCGCCGGCGACGGGCGCCATGGCCATGCCGGCCGGCAATGGCCAACGCTGCGGGGCCACCGCCAGCTCACCGGATGCCAGATCGGGATATGCGTGTGCCCCGTTGCCACGGTTCTTCGCGACGATCTTCTCCGCCATCGCCTCCAACCCTGGCACAGCCGCAAGCATCGCGCTTGCCTGCAATGCGTGCGTGGATAGTTCGTCCAACGGCAGACGACGATGGAAATACGGATCGGCGGCGAGACGCTGCGCCTCCGACATAGATCCAACCTCGGTCGGGCTCCAGGCCACCACCAGTTGTGTTCGATACAGGCCCGAAGCGACCCGCAACGCACCCATCACGAACGCATGCTCGCCGGCCGATGGTGTGGAAAGGATATCCCGGTCCACGCCGCCGACCGAGCCGGATGCCGCCATAACCGAAATGGCACGACCGTCGTACTGGTCGTTTCCTGCAACCACAATTCCGTCGATGTCCTCGATGGTCAGCCCGGCATTGTGCAACGCCTGTCGGGTGACTTCGAACAGCAACTCCTCCAGCGAGCGGCGGTCATCCATCACGCGTGGCATGATGGACACTCCGATGACCCCGACTTTGGCTTTGACGGTCATGTCAGTCCTGCTTCTTCATGTTGAGGGGAAGTCTCCACTTCGCGCAATACCGCGCGGGAGGCGGGTGGAAGTCCATCGATGCGGGCAGGAAACAGTGCCTGCAACGCGCCGTTCGGCGCCACGCGGACAAATCCGCGATGGCGATGATGTGGTGAGGCGATCGCCTCGCCGAGGTCCAGTACCGCACTGGTGCAGCAATCGGTTCCCACAAAGCGGGCCAAGCAATCATCCAGCGTAATGGCTACAATATAAGCGGCGACATCGGCGATCAACCCAGTCTGCGGCATTGCTTCCGACTGTCTGTCTACCCAGTCGGGCCGCTCGGCGGCAAAGCAGAACGCACGCCAGAACTTCGGCTCAATCGCTCCAACCGCGATGTACCGCCCGTCGCGCGTCGCATAGATCTGGTAATAGGCTGCACCGCCATTCAAATAGGTGGAGCGGGGCTGCGGCACTGCGCCCGTGGCGCCGTGCTCGGCCACTTGGAACAGCTGCAACGGCATCGGCGCGTCCGCGAGCCCGATATCGATCTCGCATCCCAACCCGTCCGCGTCCCGCGCGCGTAGCGCGCCAAGTATAGCGATCACTCCGAACAGCGATCCGGACAGGTCGGCTAGCGGCGGATCGTAATAAACCGGCATGTCTTGCCCGTTGCGATGCAACACGCCCGCGTTGGCAAGGTAATTGGCATCGTGCCCCGCCTCCTGCGCCATCGGCCCCGAAGCGCCGTAGCCGCTCAGCGCACAATAGATCAACCCAGGGTTACGCTCGCGTAGGACGTTATAGCCAAGCCCTAGCCGTTGCATCACGCCAGGGCGAAAACCCTCGATCAGCACATCGAAGTCGGCCACCATGTCGAGGAACTCGGCGCGAACCTCCGGATTCTTAAGATCCATTCGCCGAACAGATTTGCCGGCGTTCACCGCTTCATAGAACAGCGGAGCGCCGTCCTCGGTGCGCGGCCCAAGCTGCATCATCGCATCGCCAGCAGGCGGTTCGATCTTCAGCACTTCGGCGCCCATGTCGGCGAGCAGCAGGCTGGCGAGCGGACCGGGCAGAAACGCTGACAAGTCCAATACTCTCAGGCCACTCGCAAAACGGCGCAGCCGGGATGGCGCTTCGGCCTGCATCACAGTACCGCCACTGGAGCCACCGGGCTGCCGGTTCCGCCCACGATTGGTAGCGGGGCCGCGACAAACAGGAATTCGGTGGCGCCAGCCTCACCAAGCGCACGCAACACCAGGCCTTCCAACAGCGGGATTCCGTAATCACGGATGAGGCGTTGATGGACCGGAAATACCGTTCCCGTGGGAAATGGCAGTACCTCGATCGCGAAATTATCAGCGCCGACCATGGCGGCTCCACTCTCCGCCAGCCAGAGCGCCGCCTCGACGTCGATGCCCGGCTCCTCGTTGAAGTTCAACCCGCGTGAGGCATCCTGGCTTTCAAGCCATCCAGTGCGGATCAACACTGCATCGCCATCTTGTAAAACTAGACCAGAGGCTAACGCGGCCTCCTGAAGTTCGGACCTGCCGATGGTCTCACCCGGCTTGGCTATCTCTCCGCGCAAACGCACAACGTCCAGCAGCACGCCACGCGTCACCAACGGCGGCATCTTCTCCACGCCGCAGCGCAAGGCGCGTGTGGTGCTGCGGACCGTGCTGCCGGGGAAGCCGTTATACAGATGATCATCGCACCAGGCGTGACACAGCGCGTCCATATGGGTGCCGAGATGCAGAGGCAGCACCACCGTGTCCTCCGCGAACTGAAAGCCACCCGGCCGCTTCGCCCCCGCTGCATAATCGCCGCCGTCGCGCCCCATAAAATGTAACAGGCCCGCACGATGGCCCGGCACCGGAAGTCGGTCGGAAATCGGTTGCGCCAAACTGATCACCTGCCCCGTGCGAACCAACGAAGCGGCCAGCCGAACCTGCGATGGCCCGATCAGATTCGGGGCACCCACCTCGTCTTGCTCGCCCCACCGGCCCCAGGCTTCCTTGGCCAACCCTCAGGTCCCCATTGCCATCAGCCGTACGGCTTCGGCCTTCAACTCACGCCGCATCAACTTTCCCGTCACGGTGGAGGGCAAGCTTTCCATCACAACGAAACGGTCTGGGACCTTATAGCCGGACGCGATAGTACGACAGTGCACCGCGAGTTCCTCGGGGCTCGGCGAGCAGCCGGCATGGGCGACGACGAAGGCCACGATCGTCTCGCCATTGGCCGAAGGCGCGCCGACCACACCGGCCAACGCGACCGCCGGATGCTGCATCAGCACGTCCTCGACCTCGGCAGGCGACACATTGATACCGGCGCGCTTGATCATCTCGGTCGAGCGTCCGAGGAATACGAACTCCCCGGCATCGCCGACTTGGCCTATGTCTCCACTGCGATACCAACCATCTGCCGTGAACGTCGCAGCGTTGTGCGCCACACTCGCCCCGATGTAACCACGCATGACGTAAGGACCGCGCACTTCGACCAAACCGAGTTCCCCGACTTTCTGGACTTCTCCCGTTTCCTCATGCACGATCCGCAACTCGACGCCGGGCAGCGGCAACCCTTGGCAGTTCGCCCGACGCTCCAGCGGCCAGTCATGATGAGTGACGCAGCAATTCCCGCCGGCTTCGCTCGATCCGTAGACGTTGCAGATTTCAGAAATGCCCAGCACCTGGGCCGCTTTGATGACGTCCTGTGGACTGCCGATCGTGAGCCCGGTACGCAAGCTCCGGGTGCGCTCCGGCCGAAACGCCGGATGCCGCGCGATGGCGTCGGTCATGCCAGGAAGCGTGTAGATCGACGTGCAGCCATGGGCTTCGATGAGATCGAGCGCTTCAGCCGCATCAAACCTCCCCTGGAGCACGAGTGTCGCACCATGGGTGAACGTGGCGGGCATCGCGTTCACGCCGCCATAGGTCCAGAACAACGGCGGTGACAGCAGCACCTTATCAGTGGGGCCAAGGCCCTGGCGTTCGCCAATGTTGAAACTGTTCTCGATCACAAGGTAATGCGCCAGCGCGATCGTTTTGGGCCGGCTAGTCGAACCCGATGTATACAATACCATTGCATCATCGGTGGCACTCGCGCCATCACCTGGGGCAGGTGTCTGCACCGGTTCCGCCGCGTCTCGTGCGGTCGCATAATCCTCGAAGCCATCGGTCGCGCCCAACATCATCACGGTATGCAGGGCTGGGAACTTGGGGGCGAGGTCGCGCAGAATGGCTGCGTAATCCTCGCGCCCGAAGCTGGGCGTCGCTACCAGTGCGCATATCGCAGAGTCGTTCAACAGGTAGTCCAATTCCTGCCGCGTGGACCACGTGCTGAACGGCGCTATGACGGCACCCAGCAACCACGCACCAAACGCAATTTCCAACCACTCCGGCCGGTTGTTGATGAGCAGACCGACGCGATCTCCGCGGCATATTCCACGTTTACGCAGCACGCCGGCGGCCATCCGGGCACGCGCGACAAGGTCCACGTAGGTCATCGATTGACCATTATAGAATACCGCCACACCGTTGGCGCGTGACTCGGCCTGCTCCTCAATCAGCTCAAAAAGCGTGCGGCTGTAGGGCGCCTTCATGGCAAACTAGCCCAAACTCGCACTCTTGCCTCCCACGTAAACCTTACTGATAGGTATGATCGCATCCCAACGGTTGTGCAAGCACCAGTTGGCGGGTTATGCTCCATGAAGATCACAACAAGAAGGTCGCAATGATGTCGCTGAAGGGAAAGGGCGCGATTACCGGGATCGGGGAGACGGCCTACGAGCGTGCTTCTCCGTTCAGCGCATTCGAATTGCAGATCCAGGCGTCGCTCGCCGCCATTAGCGATGCGGGGCTGGATCCCAAGGATATCGACGGCATCATCCCGATCGGTATTACCGGCGCGCCCGCCGAAGCGTTTGTGATGAACTTTGGCATTCCCGATCTGCGCTTCTCCGCGCTGGCGCCTCTTGGTGGGGCAAGTGGGATTGCTGCCGTGCAGTGCGCGGTCGCCGCCATCTCGGCCGGATTGTGTAACCACGTGCTCATCCCCGCCGGACGCAACGTGTCCTCCGGAGCACGCGCAGGGGTCCGCATTCACCAGATGCCGCAGTTTCATCAAGTGACGGAATATGAATTGCCGCAGGGCGCTATCGCCCCGGCCCAGTTGTATGCCCCTATGGCGCGGCATCATATGGAACTATACGGCACTACCAGCCGGCACTTCGCCGAGATCGCGGTGGGCATTCGCGAACATGCACTGCTGAACGACAATGCGCTGATGAAGAAGCCCATCACAATCGAGGACCATCAAAACTCCCGCATGATCGCCGATCCGTTCCGCCTGTTCGATTGCAGCTTGGAGAGCGATGGCGGCGCGGCCCTCGTCGTCAGTTCTGCCGAACGCGCCCGCGACATGCGCCAACCCCGCGTCGTGATCCTGGGCAGCGGCGAGGGCCACCCAGACTCCCCCAGCTCCATCACACAACGCCCTGACATGACACGCCTTGGTATTGCCAAGGCAGCACCTCGCGTATTCGAAATGGCCGGTGTCACGCACGCCGACATCGACGTCGCGGAAATCTACGATTGCTTCACTTACATCGTGCTGTGTCAGCTCGAGGACATGGGGTTCTGCAAGAAGGGCGAGGGTGGCCCGTTTGTCGAAGACGGCAAGTTACGGCTTGGCGGTTCGTTGCCCACCAACACGCATGGTGGATTGCTTTCGCAAGCGCATATGCTCGGCATGAACCACATCGTCGAACTCGTGCGTCAGCTGCGCGGCCAAGGTGGTCGCGCCCAGGTCGATGGCGCTGAAATCGGACTCGTCACGGGTTACGGCGATATGGGCGACGGCGCCATGGCAATCATGGCGAGGGGATAACGGCGATGAGCATAGATCTGAAGCCCGTTCCACATGCTACTCCCGAGTCTCAATCATACTGGAACGGCGTGGCAGAGGGCCGTCTTCGGTTGCAACGTTGCTCCCAATGCGGTCTCGTTCGGCATTATCCGCAACTCGTGTGCACGAAATGCTACTCTGTCGCGGTGGAGTGGATCGATGCCAGCGGGCGCGGCACAATCCATAGCTGGACGGTAGCCCATCATGCATTTCATCCAGCGTTCAAGGCGGACCTGCCTTACACGCTCGTCACCATCGACCTGGAGGAAGGACCGCGCGCGCTGGGGCGCCTCGATCTGGCATCGCAGAGCAAACTCCACATTGGGATGGCGGTGCAGGTCTCCTTTCCTGCGAATGACCAGGGCGTAAAGCTGCCGATGTTCACCGCGATGGTATGACACCGCCGAGATAGCTGTGGGGACCGGACGCATCCTGTAACGTCCCAATCTCAATCACCGGCTGTAGCGCTTACGCGGCCCGTGCAGCGGAAGCCAAAGCCGGCGTGGCCGCAAGTATGGCGCGACGGGTCAGAATCATGTGTTTTCTTGATCCATACACCTATGCGTGGACAAGGCTGCATCCGCCCTCGGACATCGGACGCCAGGCTCGGTCCGGTCCTAGAGTCGCGCGAAGATTGTACAAATCCCATTCGCCCTGGCTTTGCGCCGGCGTTTTTGCCTCGAACAGATAGACGTCGCTCACGACACGGCCATCGGCGCGGATACTCGCATGATTGAGCACGTCGTCCTCAACCGGAATCTGCTTCATCTGGGCCACGACTGCGCGGCCGGAGCGCTTGGCTTCCACCGGCCCAAGTGCCGTGACTGCCTTCAGATAGTGCCGCACGGAGGAGTACGCCCCGGCGGCGCCCATGTGCGGTGGCATTCCAGAAGTACGTGCCCTTACGCGCGACGTGAAAGCGCGGGTGCGATCGTTCAGGTCCCAATAGAAGGACTCCGTCAAATACGTTCCCTGCACAGCGGCAAGGCCGAGCGCCCGCACGTTCTGCGGATAGATGATGAGCGCTGCTACCTTCTGTGTTTGCATCAGGCCGAATTCGCCAGCCTGCTTGATGCAGTTCAGGAGATCGCTGCCGGCCAACGCTAGCGCGACTACCTTTGCCCCGGAGGCCTGCGCTTCCAGCAATGCCCCGGCATAGTCCGTGCTGCCCACCGGTAGCGCCACTTCGCCCACCACCTTACCGCCACGCAAGCGCACGACTGCGGCGGTGTCGTCGCGCAGATCACGGCCGAACACGTAGTCGGCGCGGATAAAGAACCAGCTATCGCCGCCTTGATCACATAACGCGTTACCAAGAACGCGCGCCAGCATCGAGGTGTCGAACGTCCAATGCGTCATATTCGGCGTACAAAACCGCCCGCTGAGCGCTGCCGAGCCGACATTGTTGGCCAGCATCACGCGGTCGGTATCGCGGATAAGGTTGTTGGCCGCGAGCGCGATGGCGGAGTTGTTGAACTCCATGATCGCGTCCACGCCGCCAGCCAACCACTCCCGCGCGATAGCAAGGCCGGTATCTGGATTGTTGTGATGGTCGGCCGAGATAAGATCGACCTTGAACCCGCTGCTTTCGGGGAGTTCGAGAATGGCCTGCCGCGCGCATTCCAGCGAGAGACGCCCACCGAGATGGCTGTAAGGTCCAGATGCATCCTGCAACATACCGATGCGGATCGTAGAGGCCTGTGCAACAGCGCGGGAGGCCAACGTCATCGCCACCGTTCCCACAAGCAGATGGCGCCGATCTAGCATTCTTTTGTCCCTGTCTTGCCTCTTGCCAACTCGTACCAGATCTTTGGCCGAGCCTTTATGGCTTGAAGCGCATTAATCATGACCCAGAGTAGCAGTTAAATAATCGTACTGGTCAGTAGATCAATCTCAGTTTCCTCGAACCCATTCTCTCGCAGCACCTCGGCCGTGTGTTGCCCCAGCCTGGGCGGCAGGAGGCGGATGCTGGGTGGAGAAGCCGGCATGTGGATTGGATTCGCGGGTAGGCGTAACACGCCCTCGCCAGGGTCCTCACGCAATTCCCAGAACCCTGTGGCGACCAGATGCGGATCGTCCAGCAGATCCTCTAGGTCGTTCAGCACAGCGTTCGGAATATCCGTGCCGTCGAGCATCGCCTTCCATTCGGCGTTGCTCCGCATTTCGACTTGGCGTCCCATCTCGGCATACACGGGCCCGATATCGGCCTGCCGGCCGCGCATCGTGGCGTAGGCTGGGTCGGCTGCCAGATCGGGGCGATCGACGAGTGCGAAAAAGCTTTTCCAGTGCGCGTCTGTGTAAGGCAGCAGGCACAGATAGCCGTCCCGTGTCGGGAACGGCCGCCGCATTCCTTGGCGGATGGGCTCGTAGCCCATGCGCCCGACGATAGGCTCGAACACCGCGCCACCGAGGTGCTCGTGCGCGTTGAACGCCACCATCGTCTCCAGCATGGGAACCACAACTTCCTGGCCGTGCCCAGTGCGCTCGCGCCGGAACAGCGCCAATGCAATCGCATAGGCCGCATGCACCGCCGTCACCTTATCCGCCATGATGGACGGTACGTATCGAGGCTCTCCGGCAGCGATCTTCTGTAGCATCGCGAGCCCCGAGAGAGCCTGGATGATGTCGTCGTAGGCCGGACGCCCGCCATATGGCCCGTCATCCGCGAAGCCGCTGACGTGGCAATAGATCAACCTTGGGTTCACCGCCGAGAGTGTCGCGTAAGACACGCCAATCTTGGCTGCGGAACTGGTGCGGATGGAGTGCAGCAGCACATCGCTACGAGCGGCTAACCGGCCCAGCGCCTCCTGTCCGCCTTTCGTCTTCAAGTCGAGCACAACGCTGCGCTTGTTGCGGTTGTTGGCCATGAATAGCGACCCCATCCCCTCGGACCGGCGCGGTCCGATTGAACGGGTGATATCGCCCTCAGGGCCCTCAACCTTGATCACGTCAGCGCCCATGTCGCCGAGGTATTGCCCGGCCATAGGCCCGAGGATAACCGAGGACAGATCGAGCACGGTGAGGCCGTGCAGCGGTCCGGGATCAGCCATCCGCGCGCCGCTTGGTGTTGTTCGGCATCATGCTGCGGGCAATGATCTGCTTCATCACCTCCACACTGCCGCCACCGATCCGCCCAAGCCGCGCGTCGACGAAGGCGCGGGCTATCGGGTACTCCCACATGTAGCCCCAGCCGCCGAAGAATTGCAGGCATTGGTCCATGACACGGCCCTGCAACTCGGTGCTGACCAGCTTGGCCATCGCCGCGTCCACCGCGTCCAATTCGTGCCGGAGATGCAGTTCGATGCAACGGTCCACGAACACCCGCTGCATGGTAAGCTCCGCCTTCATCTCAGCAAGTTTGAACTGCGTGTTCTGGAAGTCCGCGAGTGTCTGGCCGAACATCTTGCGTTGCAGCGTGTAGTCGAGCGTCCACTCCAGCGCCGCCTCGGACGAGGCGATGGCGCGGATCGCTTGCACCAGGCGCTCCTGCGCCAACTCCTTCATCAACTGGTAGAAGCCCTTCCCCTCCTGCCCCAGCAGGTTCAAGACCGGCACCCGCATATCGGCGAAGAACAGTTCCGACGTATCCTGGCCCTTGCAGCCGATCTTCTCCAGTTTGCGCCCGCGCTGAAATCCCGGACGGTTCGTCTCCACGAGGATAAGGCTGACCCCGCGTGCGCCGGCCTTGGGATCAGTCTTGCACGCCATTACGATAAGGTCGGCGCTATGGCCGGCGGTGATGAACACCTTCTGACCGTTGATGACGTAGTCGTCACCATCGCGTAGCGCCGTAGTTCGCATTCCCTGCACGTCGCTGCCGCCCGACGGCTCCGTCATGCCCAGTGCCACCACGATCTCGCCAGTCGCCATGCGCGGCAGCCATTGCTGCTTCTGCTCCTCCGTCCCGAAATGCACGAGATAGGGGGCGACGATCTCCGAATGCAGGTAGAATGTCGGCCCGGTAGCGCCAGCACGGGCCATTTCCTCGACCATAATGGCGCCGAACAGAAAGTCGCCACCACCGCCGCCATATTCTTCCGGTACCTCAGTACACAGCAATCCAGCCGCCCCCGCTTTATGCCAAGCCGAGCGTGGCACCTGGCCCTCCTTCTCCCACTCGGCGTGCTCAGGCATGATTTCGGTCGCGATGAACCGACGGACCTGGTCGCGGAACAGCTCGTGTTCTGAGGAAAATAGCGTGCGGGGAATCAAGGCGGCGCTCCTCGTCAAACATCCGGTCGTTTTTGCCGTGGTTCTTACTTGCTAGTATTATGTCAAACTGCCAAGGATGCAAGAGAGGGTGCGTGGCTCAAAGACGAGGGGGGAACAATGCAAAAGAGGTTTGCTGTCATCGGCGCCGGCGCCGGCGGGCTTTGCGCCGCCAAGAACCTCGTGGCGCGTGGCTTTGAGGTAACCATCTTCGAGGTCGGCTCCCATATCGGCGGATTATGGGTCTACGACAACGATAGTGGCCTCAGCCCGGCCTACCGTTCGTTGCGCATCAACTCCGAAGCGCGCGTCAGTTGTTTCGGCGATTTCCCGTTCCCGGCGGGCGTGTCGCTCTATCCCGACCACTTCGCGATGAAGCGGTATTTCGAGGCCTACGCGGCACATTTCGACCTCACCCGCCGCATCC
>JANXXW010000325.1 GCA_025350425.1 Rhodospirillales bacterium | reverse complement strand
CCATCGCCGAGGCCTGGGACGACCTTTATTACCTGGAGCGCGCCTGTGAGGCGCAGGTGCTGGCGGAATCGACCGGGCGCAAGCTGCAGCCGGTCGCTCCCGAGATCGCCGCCCGCACCTCCGCCCAGATGCGCCAAAGCGGCGATGCAAGCGCGCGGCTCCACTTGGCCAGCATCAAGCGGATGCTCGACAAGGAGGCTCCCGATTTCCGCCATTGAAGCGTCCCGCGCGCTGCTGTGTGTCGCGATGCTGGGCGTGGCGATGCTGGGCGGTTGCACGCTGATCGACCAGCGCACCTTCGAGCGCGCCGGGGCCGGGCCGGACGCGGTGGATGTGGCCCGCGCGAAAGGCCTGCCGGCGCTGCCGCTGGTGACGGTGCGGTTCGACAATCCGGACGCGGACATCAACCCCGTGATCGTCCAGGCCGTCGAGGCGGCGCAGGCGATCAAGCGCGACGTCGATTTCGACGTGGTGGCGCCGATCCCAACCAAGGCGACGCAGGCCGTGCAGGACGCATTCGCGCGGCAGGGCGCAATCGACACCGCCCGCGTGGCGAACGCGTTCGGCTACGCTGGCGTGCTGCTCGACCACGTGCATATCGGGTATCGCGGCGATCCCGGTAACCCGCCGCGCGAGGTGCTGGTCTACGCACGGTGAGCCCGGTCTGGCTGAGCCTGGCGGTAACGGCCACGGTATTCTCCGGCGGGCTGATCGGCTTGCAACTGCACCGCATCCTGCCGCCCGAACACCTGACGCGCGAGACGCAGGACGTGGTGCGCCTCGGCACCGGCATGTTGTCGGTGCTTGCCTCGCTGGTGCTGGGGTTGCTGATCTCCACCGCCAAGACCTCGTCGGACACCACGGACCGCGCGATGCGTGGCTTCGCGGCCGAACTGATCCTGCTTGACGAAACGCTGCGCGACTACGGCGACATGGCGCGGCCGCCCCGCGCGATCCTCCATCAGTATGCCGAGCGCGCGCTGGAGGACCATTGGCCCGCATCGCCCAATTCCGCCGCCCGCATCGACAATCGCGCGACCGGGATGCTGCTGGAGCGGGTGCGGGAGCAGATCCGGGCCTTGAAGCCTGTCGATGATGGCCAACGCGGGCTGCAAGGCGAGGCGCTGGCGGTAAGCACGACGCTGCTGCAGCAGCGTTGGCTGCTGATCGAGCAGGCCGGCGAGACGGTGCGGCCGCTGGTGCTGGCGATCCTGGTCTCATGGGTCTTTTTCATCTTCGCCAGCTTCGGCCTGAACGCGCCGCGCCACGCCACCGTGGTTACCGCATTCCTGGTCAGCTCGATTGCGATCGGCTGCTCGGTGTTCCTGATCCTAGCGTTGGACCGGCCGTTCGAAGGACCGTTGCGGATCTCCAGCGAACCGATGCTGAATGTACTGGCGCATATGACGGAGTAGGGTCCGGCAAAAGGCCGGAATGAGCGGTCAACACCTATTGACGGGCCGATGTTCCGCACGCGACAACGTTTGTGCAATGTTCAGCTCGAGACTCTCAGCATTTTCAGCACCCGTTCGCTCAGCCGGGATGCGGCTGAGAAGCGGGGGAGCGGTCGATCTCCTCCCCGGCGTGGTGCTTTGCGTCGCCATCACGGTCGCGGCCTCGTTGGTCGAGACGGTCGAGGCAGATATTCTCGGACGTGCCTGGCTGGAATCACTGGTGCTCGCGATCCTGATCGGCACCGCGCTGCGGACTGCCTGGACGCCGGGAAAGCGATGGCAGGCGGGCATAAAGTTCTGCGCCAAGACACTGCTGGAAGTGGCGGTGTTCCTGCTCGGCGCATCCATCAGCCTGCAAACGATCCTCGCCGTGGGCGGTGAACTGGTGGTCGGTATCGCGGTCGTGGTCGCCGTGGCGATTGTGGCCAGTTACACGATGGGCCGCGCTTTCGGGCTGCCGCGCCGGATGGCGATCTTGGTGGCATGTGGCAATTCCATCTGCGGCAATTCCGCCATCGCCGCCGTGGCGCCGGTGATCGGGGCCGATAGTCGCGATATCGCATCCTCCATCGCCTTCACGGCGGTGCTCGGCGTCATCGTGGTGCTGTTGCTGCCGCTTGCGGTGCCGCTGCTTCACCTGTCCGGCATGCAGTACGGCGTGCTGGCGGGATTGACCGTCTATGCCGTGCCGCAGGTGCTGGCGGCGACGGCGCCGATCGGTGCCCTGTCGGTGCAGATCGGCACCCTGGTGAAGCTGGTGCGGGTGCTGATGCTGGGACCCGTGGTGGTCGGGCTGTCGCTGGTGAGCGGGCGGTTTCACGACGACCCTTCCAGGCCCGCGCCGGTGCGTCCGGCCATGCACAAGCTGGTGCCCTGGTTCATCTTGGGCTTCCTGGCTCTGGCCGGGCTGCGTTCGGCAGGAATGATGCCGCTCGTGACCCTGCGGCCGATCGGCTGGGTGGCGGGGTGGTTGACAGTGCTGTCGATGGCCGCCCTTGGCCTGGGCGTCGATATCAGGGTGGTGGCGCGGGCGGGCGCCAGGGTCACGCTGACGGTGACCGCCTCCCTGCTGTTGCTCGGCGCGATCAGCTACGGGCTGATCCGGCTGGTGGGAGTGGCTTGAGCCTCCGCTTCGAGGAAGTGGCCGCACGATCGCGTCCAGCCGCGAGATCAGCACCTCGCCGATGATCCAGCTCGGGATGGTTAAGATTTCTGCGCCAGCGCCTAGCCAAACTAGGTTTACCCTTGGTGGGCATTCGGTTCGATCGCCCGACCGTCAAGCAATCTCACGCATGAGCTTGCGTGCCATGGCATCCGCGAAGCCGGCATAGTCCTGACATGCCAGGGCGAAGGCGCCCGGACCGCCGATGACCTCGCGCGTGTAGCTTTCCAGCAGGTCCGGCTCCTCATGCAGCACGCATAGGCCGTTGATGGTGATGCCGGCGGCGGCCAGGCGATCACGGATGCCGGCGGGAGGTGTGCCCTCGTTGGAGCGGCCATCTCCTGCGATGTCGATCACGCGGCGACTTGCCTTGGCTGGCGCCACCGCGAGCAGGCGCTCGGCGAACAGCAGGGCCTCGCCGATCGCGGTGGTGCCGGCCGGGACGGTGCGAGGGACGTTCTCAACCGCGTCGGCGAAAGCGGCGAGTTCGGTCGGCGTGCCGAGCCGGGTCCATTCCACCAAAACCTCCTGGGAGCCATGGCCGGACCACAGCACCAATGCGGCAATGCTGGCGCCGAGCGGGCCGCCGGTCAGGCCATCGACCAACTCGGGGGTGCGCAATGCGGCAGCACAGCCGCCGGCGATGAGGTTGAACTCCTCGAAGGTGACGCTGGCCGAGCCATCGAAGGCCAGCACCAGGGCGAGATCCACGGGCTGCATCCGCGTAGCCTACCCGGCCTTGAGCATGGGCCGTAACCGGTTAATCATCCGCGCGACGCCGATGGGAGAACGCGCGATGCCTGAAACGCTGCCGCTGGGGCACATTACGGTGCTGGACCTTACTCTGGCCCGCGCCGGACCGACTTGCGTGCGCCATCTCGCCGATTGGGGCGCCAACGTGATCCGGATCGAGCCGCCGAACCAGGGTGGCGAGGAGATCAGCGGCGACCGGGACGGGTACGACTTCCAGAACCTGCATCGCAACAAACGGGCCATCCAGCTCAACCTCAAAACGCCGGAGGGGCACGCGGCATTCATGCGGCTGGCCGCCACCGCCGACGTGGTGGTGGAGAACATGCGCTCGGCG
>JANXXW010000313.1 GCA_025350425.1 Rhodospirillales bacterium | reverse complement strand
CACAGATTGGCTTTGGGCTGCACCACGATCCGGCTGCCGGCCAACTCGGCGAGGGCGAGGACAGCGCGCTCGAATGGCAATTCAATGCGCGAAGCGACTTGGTTTCCGGCGCCAAGCAGGTCCACGCGGACGCGATGGTTGCCGGGCGGTACGTCGGTAGGAGGGACCAGCATCCAGCGATGTGTCGCGTCCGCCACGGCATCGCCGAGCGGCTTGTTGTCCACGTAAAGCCGCACGGTAGCACCAGGCGGTGCGTTGCCGGCAAAGCGAATGGTGCCGTGTTCGCCGTAATCGATAATGTCGAGCCCGAATTTCACCGCTCGGCTGGCCTCGTCCGGCGCGGCCGGCGGAGCCTGCAACAGGCGAGGCGCGCCAGTGGGCGAAGTAAGCAGAGCTAAGGCGGATGCCGCCGCCGCCGGGGCGGCGTTTGCGGCGTTCGCGACGCGGGCGTTCGCCCCCGGACGCTCTGGCACCACCACCAGGACCGGCGCCCCCGCAATCGTGGTCTTGCCATCGGCGCCGCGCGCGGCCAAGGCAAGCTCACGGCCACCCACCGCGAGCGGGTGATCGGGGATGATGACGAAACTGCCTTCTGGGTTTGCGTCTGCCCGGCCAACCTCGTGGCCGTTATCGGTTATCGTGACGGTGGCGCCAGGGGCAGCCCGGCCCGCGATCACGGCGTCGCCCGACGGCGAGACCCTTACAATGTCGAAGCTGGGCGGTGGCAACGACGCAGCGGGCGTGCTTATAACCGGCTGCGGCACGGCCGGAACCACGGCCGCTTGCGCTGGTATGGGTGGGGCGGCGATGGTGGGCGGCGATGCCCCGTCGCGGTGCTGCGTGCTCAGGCCAAACCAAAGTGCTATCGCGAGGATCGCCACTCCCGCTCCGACAAGAAGAAACGGACGATTCACGGGCGATCGCGGCTCTGTTGGCGTTTCTGACACGATCATGAAACTAGAACGTGTATGACGCTACCGCAATGTCGGCTTGCGCGCGCGCCAATGATTGCTTCATCAGCAAGTCTACGATCACGGAGCACGATGATGGCGTTGCGTAATTTTAACCAGCCGATGAAGCTTCCCCTGCGAGTTTGGGACGCGCCGACCCGGTTGTTCCATTGGGCCATCGTTCTACTGGTCGTGACCAGCTACGTCAGCGTCGAGATGAACTGGATGCAGGTCCACCTGCTGTCTGGTTACACGGTATTGACGCTGCTCCTGTTCCGCATTGCCTGGGGCTTCGTCGGCAGCGACACTTCCCGCTTCAGCAAGTTCCTCGGCAGCCCGCTGGCGGGTTTGCGCCACCTCGCGCAGTTCACCCGACGCGAACCGGACACAGAGGTCGGCCATAATGCCGCCGGTGGCTGGATGGTGATGTTTCTGCTGCTGCTGCTCGCGGTTCAAGCGGGTAGCGGCTTGTTCTCCAATGACGATGGCGCCACCGAGGGGCCGCTTGCCAGGTTCGTCTCCAAGGACACGAGCGATTGGCTTTCAGGCATCCATGGCATCAGCTTCTGGGTGTTGCTGGGCGCGATCGGCGTTCACGTGGTGGTGATCTTCCTCTATCTCATCGTGAAGAAGCACGACCTGATCCGACCCATGTTCTCCGGCAAAAAGCGGCTGCCCGCAGCGACCCGGGCGCCGCGGATGGCGAGCCCTTTGCTGGCGCTGGTTGTCCTCGCGATGAGTGCCGCCCTGGTGTGGGTAATCGTCAACCATATTTGAAACTTGTGCCACTTCCGCTCTTTTGTATCCACAGACGAGGGTGGAGGAGGCACTTTGAGTTGGCCCGAGATCATTTTGTTGTTTGGCAAAACTTTCGCAGCATAAGCCAAACTAAGGCCCATCGCGTCCGCGAAAGTAAAAACAGAATTGGTAAAGAACGTCATGGGAGACCACACTTTGTGGCTTTGGGATAACGACGGCATGCAATTGCCAGTTTATAAAGGTGCTTGACATGCCCGACTGCCAACCAGTTCATTCGGCAAGCTTGCAACGCCAGGTTATCGCTTCGTCTGGCGGCGACCGTGGCATTTTACTCTCGATTCAATACTTACGTGGCTTGGCGGCACTGGCGGTTGCGATATCCCACATCGCCGGTTACCCGGGACTGACAAGTGCAACCGGTGCGGCTGGCGTCGATGTGTTCTTTGTCATCAGCGGTTTCATCATGTGGACTGTTACATCTCAACGACCTGTAAGACCCGGTTCTTTCATGATTGATCGACTTACCCGGGTTGCGCCGCCTTACGTGCTGCTGACTATCGCGATCTACCTGATTGCCAACTACGTGCCTGGCGCCTTTCCTAATATGCGAACAAGTCTCTCCCACTTGATCCTGTCGGCATTATTTATTCCACACCTTGATCCCTATGGAAAAGCCTTCCCGCTGGTCGTGCCCGGCTGGACGCTGACCTATGAAATATTCTTCTATATTGTGTTTTCTGTCGGGTTATTTTTGCCTGTAGGCCGACGTGCCTGGGTTTGCACCGCCGCTTTCAGTGTGCTGGTCGCGATAGGGTTGCTCACCCATAGCGACATTGAAGCGGTGAATACCTATACCAATCCGCTGTTGATGGAGTTTGTCGCTGGCCTCTGGCTAGGCGTTGCTTGGAACAGCCGAAAGCTGCCTAGCAAGCAATGGGGCGGGATTGCATTCGTTGCTGGAATTGCAGCTTTCACTGCTTGGGAGATGCTGTACGGCACACAACCGATTGGTTTACGGGCGCTCGTCTGGGGAGTACCGGCCACGCTGATTGTTGTGGGACTACTTACAATAGAGCAAAGCATGGGTCTGGTACGCTCCCGATTTTTATTGCTGTTGGGCAATGCATCATACTCGATCTACCTGGTTAACGTCTTTGTCGTTGCAGCAACATGGCGGGTTATGAGGCACGCACCGGTATGGGCTTTCTTCGTTACAGCAATCGGTGCCTCGATCGTGGGCGGGGTTATCTTCTGGCGGGTTGTGGAGCGGCCGCTTACGCGACTAGCTCGCCATCAGTTTCATCGTCCGACAGTCATGCAAGCCGTGCGCACATAGCCTCGTGTGCGAGAACGGGAGGGCATTTCGCAGTGCGTCCGCGACCTGGGCAGCCGTAAAATTGCCGCCCAGGCTGCGACCGGTGCGACCGACATGCTCACAACTGGCCTTGAGTTGGACAAGCGCGGCCCAGTCGAGACACTGGCGCCGGTTATCCACTCCCGAGCTACAATTGTTGGTCACTTGGTCCCGTGATTTGGATCAGCGGGCGCGGAACTGACGGTGGCATGCCCCGCAGGCAGCGCCCGTCACTTTATACTGGTCGGCGAAGGCGGCCTTGTCGCCACTTGCGGCTACGCTGGCCAGTTTCACGGCCTGCAATTCCATCGCAGCCGCACGCTCCTCGAATACGGCGTGGTTGGACCATATCGCGGGTTCGGCCTTGGTGTTGTGGCCGGTCTCCGTGCCCACAGGGAATACCGTCGGGATACGGTGCGCCCAAACCGCTATGTCGGCGGCCTTCGGCGCGAAGGGCGTGACGTCGGCGCCGGACTCGATGGCTTTCTTCATGTCGGCGAAGGTTTCGCCCATCCATTTGAAGTTGGCTTGGCGGAAGGCGATTATTTCATCCGGCACGGTTGGCAGCGGGGCGTTGATTTCTGGCCGGGTGGTGGCCTGCGCGGGTGCCTGGGCGCGTGCAAATCCACCCAAGCCAGCCATGACGGCGATACCGATCCCAATATTTAGGCCCAACCTGGATATGATCATTCGTGGTCCGCTCCGCGTGATACACCGATCCGCCCCGTGCGCGATCAGCCCCGGCTTGCTGGGGAACGGGAATGCTATCGGGCGCGGCGCCGCCGCGCACGTTGATTTCGTGACTTTTCGGAGATGCCATGCCGTTAATTCGTTCCGTCGCCGTATTCTGTGGGGCCAGCACAGGCCACGCCGCCCATTTCACGGTCGCTGCGCGGGCGTTGGGCCAGGGCATCGCCGATGCCGGGATACGCTTGATCTATGGTGGCGGGGGCGTGGGCCTGATGGGAGAGGTCGCGGACGCGGCGGTCCGCGCCGGCGGCACGGTGATCGGGGTGATCCCGGACTTCCTGACCCAGCGGGAGGTGGCGTATGACGACATCTCCGAATTGATCGTGACGCCCGACATGCACACACGCAAACGCCACATGTTCGAACTGTCGGACGCATTCGTCTCGTTCGCCGGTGGCCTGGGCACACTAGACGAAACGTTCGAGATCCTCACCTGGCGCCAGCTCGGGCTGCACGACAAGCCAGTGCTGATCTGCGACGTGGGCGGTGCCGCCGGCCCGCTGCTGGCCACCATCGAGGGCGCCATCGAGATGGGCTTCGCCCGCCCGGAAGTCCGTAACCTGTACGAGGTGCGCACCGGCGTGCCGGCAGCATTGGAATGGTTGGGAGCGCAAAGCGTGCCGGCCGATGCGCCAGCGTTGCGTGGCGCTTGAGTCCGAACCTGCGCTTGATGTAACCGAACACGCGGGCTATACCGCCCGCTCGCTCGGAGTATAGCTCAGCCTGGTAGAGCACTGTGTTCGGAACGCAGGGGCCGGAGGTTCAAATCCTCTTACTCCGACCAATCTCCCGGCATTTTCCAGGGGGCGGTGATGCCGACACTCGGCCGTAGCCTGATTGACGCGCTCAAGGCGCACGGCGCGCAGGAGATATTCGGCATCCCCGGCGACTTCGTGTTGCCGTTCTTCAAGGTGGTTGAGGAAAGCGGTGTCCTGCCCTTCTACACGCTCAGTCACGAGCCCGCGGTGGGCTTCGCCGCCGATGCCGCTGCGCGATTCCGGGGCAATATCTCCGTAGCCGTCGCGACCTGGGGCGCGGGCGCGTTCAATCTGGTGAACCCGATCGCGGGTGCCTACGCCGAGCGTTCCCCGGTCGTGGTGGTTTCGGGTGCCCCCGGTGTGGCCGAGCGCGCTGCCGGGTGGCGGTTGCATCACATGTCCCGCGCGGTGGACACACAATCCCGCATCTTCCGCGAAATCACCTGCGACCAGGCGATCCTCGACGACCCCGTCCGTGCGCCCGCCGACATCGCCCGGGTGCTGCGGAGCGCCAGGGAGTATTCGCTACCCGTTTATATCGAACTGCCGCGCGACATGGTGGGCGCGCTGACGACCGATGTGCCGATGCTGCCGCCGAGCCCGGTCGATCCGGCGGCGCTGGCGGAGTGCGCCGACGAGATCCTGGCCCGCCTCAAGGGCGCGGAGCGGCCAGTGCTGATGGTCGACATCGAAACACGACGCTACGGCGTGGAGGACAAGGTGGCGTCTTTGGCGCGGGCGCTCGGGCTTCCGGTGGTAACGACGTTCATGGGACGCGGACTGCTGAGCGCGCACTCCGAAATCATCCGGGGGACCTACCTCGGTGCCGCAGGCGAGGCCGAGATCACCGAACTGGTGGAGAACTCGGACGGGCTGCTGCTGCTCGGCGTGATCCTTTCGGACACCAACTTCGCCGTCTCGCAGCGCAAGATCGACATGCGACGGGCGATGCTGGCGATCAACCGCGAGGTGCTGATCGGCTATCATACGTTTACCGACATCCCGCTCGACGGTCTCGTGGACGCGCTGCTGGCTCGGGTGGGCGACCGCGCCATCCCGGTCGAACCGGCCCCGAGGCTCCACCCGCCCAGCACGCTCGTCGCGGACGACAGGCCGGTGGAACCTTCCGATATCGCGGCGGCGATCAACGATTTGTTCGTACGGCACGGACCGATGCCGATCGCAGCCGACATGGGTGACTGCCTGTTTACCGCGATGGAGATCGCCAACACCAACCTGGTCGCGCCGGGCTACTACGCCGGCATGGGTTTTGGTGTGCCGGCCGGTCTTGGCGCCTGCGTGGCGGCCGGGGGTCGCCCGCTCGTGCTGGTAGGAGACGGCGCGCTCCAAATGACCGGTTTCGAGTTGGGCAATTGCCGGCGCTACGGATGGGACCCGATCGTGGTGGTGTTCAACAACGCCAGCTGGGAAATGCTCCGGGTGTTCCAGCCGGAGAGTGGCTTCAACGACCTCGACGACTGGCGTTTCGCGGAACTGGCGGGGCCGCTTGGGGGCGAGGGGCACCGGGTCCGGACACGGCGCGAACTGGCGGCGGCGCTGGAACACGCGCAGGCCACGCGGGGCAAGTTCCAGTTGATCGAGGTGATGCTCCGACGGGGCGAGACGTCAGGCACGCTGGCGCGGTTCGTGGCGGGCTTCAAGGCGGCGCGGGACCGAAAGGGTTAGGGTCGCTCCGCCGTCAGGTTACGGATCTCCTGCCCTGTCGCCTCGCACACCAGTCGCGCCACGATCGTGCGATGGCAATGGGTATGGTCGCGTTCGAAGCACATCAGGCACGCCGTCGTCTGGCTGGCGATGACGCGCGCATGGGCCAAGTCGGCCTGGGCCAGGTCCGATCGCATGTGCTCGCCGAAGATCGCCGCGAGGGCCGCGTCGTCGCCGCGGCGGGCGGCTTCGCGGCCGGGCTTCGGCGTGCCGAGGCCGCGCAGATGGGTGTAGCGCAGGCCGCGCGCTTCGGCCGAGGCGGAGAGTAGGCACTTGGAGAAGCCCGGCTTGCGGGATTGCGGGATGGCACGGATGTCTACCAGATCGCTCACGCCGGCCTGCACCAGGGCATCCAGCACGCGATCGAGCGTGGTCGCCTCGTAGCCGATGGTGAACAGGTCTGGCATTGTGGCTTCAGACGATGAAGGAGACCTGTCATGGCGTCCAGTGCGACCCTTGAAGTGCTTGAACGGCTGATCGCGTTCAACAGCGTAAGCCGCAACTCCAACCTCGACGTGATCGACTGGGCACGCGGACTTCTGGAGGGCAGCGGGGCCAGCACGCGAACCAGCATGAACGCCGAAAGCACCAAGGCGAACCTGTTCGCGAGCTGGGGCGAGGGCAACGGGGGATTGGTGCTGTCGGGGCACACAGACGTGGTGCCGGTGGACGGGCAGGATTGGCGCAGCGACCCCTTCCGCGCCGATATCCGCGACGGGCGACTCTATGGGCGGGGCGCCTGCGACATGAAGGGGTTCGTGGCGGTAGCCATGGCACGCGCCATGGCGATGGGCAGTTCGGGTCGGGACCGGCCACTGCACGTCGCGCTGTCGTACGACGAGGAGGTGGGGTGCCTCGGCATCCCCGTGCTGATCGCCGACCTCCAGACTTCCGGGATGCGTCCGGCCGCCTGTCTCGTGGGTGAGCCGACATCGATGGAGGTGGTTTCGGCCCACAAGGGCGGCCGGCTGTACCGCTGTCGTGTGCGGGGGCTGGCGGCGCATTCGTCGCTCGCGCCACAGGCGGTGAACGCCATCGAGTTCGGGGCACGGGTGATCGGCTTCATCCAGGACATCGCCAATCGGTTCCGGCTGGAGGGTCCGTTCGACCACGAGTTCGACGTAGCCCACAGCACCATCTCGACCAACCTCGCCAGTGGTGGCAACGGGTCCAACATCGTGCCGGCCGGGTTCGAGTTCATGTTCGAACACCGCTTCCTGCCGGGCACCGACTCGGAGGCGCCGATCCGGGAGATCACGGCACGGGTAGAGCGGGAGTTGCTGCCGCGGATGCGCGCGGTAGACCCGGAAGCGGGCATCAGCTTCGAGCCGATCGGGCGCATCCCGGCGCTTTGCGTGCCAGAACAGGCCGCCATCCTGGCGCATGGCCGCGCCATCGCGGGCGGCGGACCGGTGCGCAAGGTGGCTTACGGCACGGAAGCCTCATTCTTCCAGGAGGGCGGCATCGACACGATCGTATGCGGGCCGGGTAGCATCGAGCAGGCGCACAGGGCGAACGAATACGTGGAACTGGATCAGCTCGCCCAGTGCGAGAATTTCATCGACCGGCTGATCGCGGCCTATGCCTAAGACTGCTTCCTGCGCTCGACGCCGCCGGGCTGCATCAGGCCCTTGGATGCGAGGCAGCGGTTGGTTGCATCCTTGATCGCGTATTTGCGCTGCACCAGCATATCCGCC
>JANXXW010000204.1 GCA_025350425.1 Rhodospirillales bacterium | reverse complement strand
GCTTTGGGGGCTTTCTCTCGCATGCGAGTCCCGCCACCGTTGCAACTGCGCTTCGGTCGGCGGGGGCGGCGCAAGCGCGCTGGCAAACGGTATCTCCACCACATCGGCCACACGCTTCTCCTGCTGAAACGCGAACACCATGCGGGTTTCAGATTCTGGCGCGTCTGCCGCCGACCTCACCGCTTCCATCATCTGGCGCGTGCCGAGGTCGTTTCGCATCAGCGACAGGAAGCGCTGCTCCGTCATGCCGGAACTGCGCAGGAAGTTCTCGAATGTTGGCCGGCTGAAGGCGCCGCTGGCATCGTGGAAATTGGGAATCGCGAACACGGCTGCACGCACCGCGTCGTCCGGCGACGCGAGGTCGAGGCTTGTCACCTTCGCGTCGAGCGCCGCCTGCGTCACGAGTTGCGCGAGGGACTGCTCGGCCACGGCCCGCTTTATCTGTGGTGTCGGCTGCACGTCGGTTCCGAACATCCGCGTCACCTGCGCCAGTTGCCGGCGATACACCTCCTGCAACTCTGGCAGCTCGATCTTTCGCCCCGCAACAGTCGCCACGGAACCATCGCCCGCGCCTAGGTTGCGGATCACGTCTGCCACGCCCCACAGCCCGAACGAGGCGACGAGCACGAGGAAGAACAGGCGGGCCGCCCATGTGTTGAGGTAACGGCGGAAAATAGCGAGCATCTGGTGATCCCTGGCGCGAGGCGGCGCACCATAGGGATGGTCTCACGTGTTTGCCAGCTTGGCCGCCTGCGTTCTATTGCTGGCCAGCAAATTTGGAGCGTACATGCGCCACCTGATCGCGGGTAACTGGAAGATGAACGGGCTCGCCGCCGAGGCGGCAGCGTTGGCCGAGGCGGTAGCGCAAGGTTGTCCGGTCGAAGCCGACCTGCTGGTCTTTCCACCCGCCACGGTCCTGACCCTCGTCGCCCGGATCCTTGCCGGGACCCCGGTCGCGGTCGGCGGCCAGGATTGCCATACCGACGGGTCGGGCGCCCACACCGGCGACGTATCGGCATCCATGCTGCGGGATGCGGGCGCCACCTGGGTCATTCTCGGCCACTCCGAACGCCGTGCCGAGCATCATGAGACCGACGACATCGTGCGCCAGAAGGTGAATGCCGCCGTCGCCTGTGGCCTAAACACCATCGTTTGTGTCGGCGAGACCGCCGAGCACCGGCGAGAGGGGCGCCAGGCCGAGATCGTCGGCTGGCAGATCGCCGGCAGCCTGCCGAAGGATTTCACAGGCGTGCTCGCCTACGAGCCGGTGTGGGCTATCGGCACCGGCCGCACGCCCACCGAGGCCGAGGTGGAGGAGATGCACGGCTTCATCCGAGGCGAGCTGAGACGCGAGCTGGGCGTCAACGGCGAGAAGGTCTGCATCCTTTATGGCGGATCGGTGAAGCCATCCAACGCGGCGGCGCTGATGGCGCTGCCCGACGTCGGCGGCGCATTGGTCGGGGGGGCCAGCCTGGTGGCCGCTGATTTTCTGAGCATCGCCCGTGCGGCGGCTGCGCTTTCCAACGGGAGCGCGGGCGGGTAGAAGCCGCTGCTTCACCCCTGGGGTAGAGAATGTCGTCCGTCCTGCTGATCGTCCATCTGTTCGTTACACTCGCGCTGATTGGCGTTGTGCTGATCCAGCGCAGCGAGGGCGGAGGATTGGGTATCGGCACGTCGCAGGGCATGGGCTCGTTCATGGGCGGACGCGGCACGGCCAACTTGCTTACGCGCACCACTGCCGTCCTCGGCACCCTGTTCTTCGCGCTGTCCATGGTGCTCGCCCTCATCAACCGCGGCACTTCGGGCGTCGGCCACTCTATTCTGGACACGCTACCCGCAACCAGTTCCGTCCCATCGGGCCTCATGGTCCCGCCCACGCCGAACGCGGCCCCTGGCACGACTGCCTCGCCGGCCCCGGCGTTGCCGGCCAAGCCTGCCGTTCCGACCAACTAAGCCGCGTTATCACTTCAATGCAGGCCAGAAGCGTCCGCCCCCGCTCACTTGGCGGGTTCCCACCGACTCGACCTAGCTGCTATGAAAGTCGTCCATGACGCGGTTCGTATTCATCACCGGCGGCGTGGTCTCCTCGCTTGGCAAGGGCATCGCCTCAGCCGCCCTCGGCGCGCTGCTCCAGGCGCGCGGCTACTCCGTCCGCTTGCGTAAGCTGGACCCCTATCTCAACGTCGATCCCGGCACCATGAGCCCGTATCAGCACGGTGAGGTGTTCGTGACCGACGACGGGGCGGAGACAGACCTCGACCTCGGCCACTACGAGCGGTTCACAGGCGTCCACGCCAAGAAATCCGACAACGCCACAACCGGCCGCATCTATTCCGACGTGATCGCGGCCGAACGTCGCGGCGACTACCTTGGCGCCACCGTCCAGGTGATCCCGCACATCACCGACGCCATCAAGGACGCCATCACCCGCGAGACCGTCGACGATGCGGGCCGCGAATTGGATTTTGCGCTTATCGAGATCGGCGGCACCGTCGGCGACATCGAGAGCCTCCCGTTCCTCGAAGCCATCCGCCAGCTCAGCAACGAACTTGGCCCCACGCAGGTGATGTTCGTCCATCTCACGTTGGTGCCCTACATCCCGTCGGCGGGCGAACTGAAGACCAAGCCCACCCAG
>JANXXW010000213.1 GCA_025350425.1 Rhodospirillales bacterium | reverse complement strand
GCCCGATGACCTGTCCCGTGTATTGCGCAGAGACCGAGTATCCCAACGTCTTGCCGGCCAAACCATCTGGCACGCTGTGGCGGATCACAGCGGCGATGCAGGGCAACAATCCGCCCAGAGACACGCCCAGGAGAAATCGCAGGACGACAAGCTGCCAGCTTGCGGTGACGAAGGCCTGCGGGATCAGCAGCAAGGCGGACACCAGCAGGCCGATGATCACCACGTTCCAATGTCCGACACGATCCGCGAGCTTGCCCAGGCGCGATGCGGAAAGAATACTGCCCAGGGCTGCCGCAGACATGACCAATCCGGATACGAGTGTCACCTGGTCCACGTTACGCACGAGCTGGGCGACATATACCGTGATGATCGGCTCGATCGACATGTTGGCCACCAGCAACAGCATTCCGGTGATCAGCATGGCGATGACCGGACGCTTGTCGGGTATCGACGCCCAGCCGCCACTGGCGACGCGCTGCGCCACGGGAGGGCGCCTTTCCTCCTTGATCAGGGTCAGTGTCGCCAAGAACGAGACAAAGATGACCGCTCCCGCACAAAAGAATGTGGCGCGGATGCCGATGATCGGCGGCAATACGCCACCGATCAACGGTCCGGCCAAATTGCCCGCCATGATCCCTGACGACAGCATCCCAAGCGCCCAGCCGGAGCGGTGCTTCGGGGTTTGCGTGGCCACCAGCACCATCGAGCCGGAGGCATAGCCGCCCAGCAAACCGGCAAGCAACCGCAGCAGCACCAGGTGCCATACATTGTCTGCCAGCCCGATCAGCGACATTGCCACCGCCATCCCGAGGCTCGCCCGCACCAACATCAACTTGCGTCCGTACAGATCGGCCAGATGGCCCCAAAGGGGGGCCACCAAAGCGGCGCTGAGGAACGTCGCGCCAAACGCGATACCCGACCATTGCACGATCGCGGCCGAGTCTTTCACGCCAAGCTGTTCGACATACAGCGGCAGGAACGGCAGAATCAGCGTCATCGCCACGATGGTGGTGAATGAGCCGAAGAGGCACACCCAAAGATTACGCCGCCAATACACGCTCTCGACTGAGTTGCCTTCGGCCCGCGTAGTGACATTCATCAATGAATTCCTCGGTATCGTTCGCATCGTCACTGACGGGTTGGTTCATATCTGGTTCTCTCGCGCCACAATCGCGCGTTAGAGCCCGAATTCCTTGAGTGCTGGACCGTCGCAGGACGACTGACATTTAGTTCAGCCGATAGATATCTCGCAACGTAGGGAACAGCTCGTCGTCGTCGGCGACGAGCGTAGCGGCGGGAGAGGAACGCGAACATCAGGCGCCCTTCGTTAAGGCGGAAGACGTCGTTCCCTACCGAGGGGGATAGGCCATAATTCCGGTCCGGTCCGGTCCGTGCCGGCCGGGCCTTGCCGCCGACCATCCAAGTCCAGTATCGCGGTTCTTCAGGGAGACGTGCGCGCCAATGAAAACGCTACGGCAAAGGGCTTTGGATTTTCGAGAGAGTGGCCGCTTCGCCGATGCGGCGATGGTGTGGCGGAGCTTGCTCCGGGATCAACCGGATGACTGGCGCACGGCGTTGGAATTAAAATCGGACCTCGGCAGCGATTTTCACTATTCCGAGTCGGATCCGCTGTTTCGCCGAGCCGCCCGAGCGCTACCTGATCGGGAGTGGTTGGCACATTATGCCGACTTGACGACCTTTTATACTGCCGACCTGCCGTTCCTCGAGGCTCGTGCCAAGGCAATGCTTGCCAAGCGGCCCGCCGATCCGGACGTGCGGATCATGCTGGGAAATGTCCTGCTGCAGCAACGCCGCTGGGCTGCCGCCGAGCGGCACTTCGCCGCGATGCCGGAAACACCTGCCATCGCGATGAAGCAGGCGTTGGCCGGGCTCTACCGCCGCCTCTCCTCCGCGCCACGCCCTGACACTGTGGCCGAGGCAATACCGTATGAGATCGCCGTGCTGAATCTCGACAGCAATGTCAGCCGCTGGCGTGATATCCAACGCGCGTTCCGGCGGAGTCAGCCGCCGATCGTCCGCATCTCGGCCGTGCGCGGCAGCCTGCTTCCGGCCGCAGCCGCGCATCTGTTGGCGGGTGAATCCGGCGCGATGGCTCGTGGCACGCTGGGCTGCTTTCTCAGTCATGCCGCGGCCTGGGAGGCAATGCTCGCTCGCGGTTTGCCACATTGTCTTGTCATCGAGGACGACGTGGTGCCGCAACTACCGCTGCCGTCCACACTGGACGCGTTGTGCCCTCCGGAGGGATACGACCTCTGTTTTGTCAACGATCGTATGCAGCCACGCTGGCCAGTTGACCGTATAGCTATGTCCGGCGGCTTTACGCACGTGCCCTTACAGGAGGCGTTCGCCACCTTTTCACCCGACGACAATGCGCCGGGCGCGGACGGTTACCTGGTAAGTGCGGCCGGCGCGCGCAAATTGCTGGCATGGGTAAAGCGGGATGGGTTCGCTTACGACGTGGATTGGCGACTGCTCGCCTATGGCTTGACGGACGCGGAGTGCGCTGGCCAGCCACGGGGTAGCCATGCCTGGCGTGAACTGGATCGATTGCGCCACATGGTCGGTGCGCCAGATCGGCTGCGGACCTATGTCCTGCATCCCGCATTGATCCGCACCGTTCCCATCAGCAGCGATCGGGAGGATGAGAATCGCAAGCTGGAGTCACTTGGAGCCGGGTAACTCACATGCCGGCAGCAAGCCCCATTCGCGCAGGCGTGCCCGATCCTGATTTACGAACCGGTCGCCGATGTCGGAGCGCCAACGTATCTCCGGGACAATGACGTTGCGCGCTCGGGATCGCGCGGCCTCCTGGGCGGAAGCGACGTCGGGCCCGATGCCGGTAACGATCATCGCGTGCCCGGAACGGCGATGCACCAGCAATTGGTCGCCATCCCGTCGCATGTCGACAAAGTGGTAGTTGGCGATGTCGGCTACCGGCACTGTGTGAAAGAACAACGGCGGATCATCCTCCGGCACCGCCATTGTGACGCCCGGGAATGGCGGCACCGTCAGCACGATCGCCACGGACCAGCCGGGTGCGGTATCGAACCGGGTGGCGCCTCCATTGGCCATACGGGTCAGCAGGTCTCCCCAGCCACCCCTTTGCAATGCGGCCAGCACGGCGAAACCGGGGTTACCGAAGCGGCAGGTGAACTCCAGCGGCCATACGCCCCGCTCATCGGCGATTAAGTTGAGGTTGACGTAACCGACATGCCCGGCGGCGGCGAACAGCCCCTCCATACGGGCGAGAGTCATTTCGAACAAAATCTCGGAGTGCTCGAATGAGGCGAGGGTACCCATTTCGCCGGTCATTTCTCCCATTTCGCCGGGAAAGAAGCGTTTGTGCTCAAAATCGATGCAAGCCGGGCGCAAGAAGCTGTGACCATCGAAGTAGGCGCCAACCCCGACCTCGACCCCGTTGAGCCGCTCCATCAGAAGCTTGCCGCCTGGGCCAGAGCGCCGCAATTCGTAGGCGATGTCGGCGCCGTGCCGGTGCTCGCCGACAATCGTGGTGCGGGCATTATCGTTATGCTTCAGAACATAACACCCGGGATGGCCAGCAAGCCAGTCCAGGGCTGCCGTGGCGTCCGGGAAGCCGGTGCTGGCAGCAATTTTAAGGCCGGCCGAAGCCAAGACTGACTGGCCGAAAGCCCGATCCAGTTCGAGCTTGTCTCCGAACGCGCTGCCGCCGATCACCCGGTAGCCATCAGCGCGCAACGCATCCTGGATCATGCCTTGACCAACCTGCTCGAACAGGATGATGCCCTCCTTGCCGACCCAGCCGAGTTCGGCACGCCACTCGTCCACCGGCTGAAGTATGCCGCCAAACGCGCGCTGCTCCGGCGAGTCAGAGGCAAATACGTGGCATTCGTGGCCCTCGCGTTCCAGAGCGAGATAAATGTCGCCTAGATAAAGACGGCTGCCGATGCCCAACACGCGCATGGATCAGACAGCCGTCAGGCCGAGGCCGCGTTTTGCTGTGTGGGGCGGCGAAACCAGTGGCCTTCGCATTTGTTGTTCCGACCTAACATGACGTTAAAGAACAGGCGCCGCACAGCTGACACATTGGTGGCGTATATTCCGTTAACCTTTTCTGAAATACCGCTAAAGCCATGATGGATCGAGAAATCACGAGTTCCCTATCCGGTCCGCAGAGGCAATCTGACACGCTGCAGTCGTCGGTGCTCGGCCAGCCTAGCGCCTCGTGGGCGCGCCGGAGCTCGTTTATGATTCCGGTCTTCGGCTTCACCGCTCTAGGCGTCGCGCTTGCGGCGTTTGTGACCGCAGGCATTTCGGACCCTCTTCGGCTACCGCTCCTGGTCCTGCTCGGGGTCAACTTACTTTATGTCGCGCTCACGGGCTGGCCGTCGATCCTGGGCTTCCTGGTTCGGCTGTTCGGGCGAGCAATGTCGGTGCGAGCTGAGCCATCGGGGAAAACGCGGGTGGCGCTGGTGATGCCCATCCACGAGGAGGATCCCAGGGCGGTGTTCGCCGCCGTCGAGGCCATGGCCCTCTCGGTCGCGCAGCAGGGTCTTCGTGGGGTCGATATCTTCGTGCTCTCCGATACCCGACGAGACAACGTTGCCGCACGAGAGCGGATGGAGTTCGAGGCGCTTGTCGCCAGGATGCCGTTGTCCCCCGCTTTGCTGTACCGCAGGCGTGAGGACAATAAGGGACGCAAGGTTGGAAACCTCGCCGATTTTTGCCGTGAGTGGGGCAAGCGTTACGATTATATGGTCGTTCTCGATGCGGACAGCCTGATGGGAGGGCAGACGGTCGGCACCCTGATCGGGTTGATGGACGCAAACCCCCGCGTGGGCATCATCCAGACGGTGCCCTACCCTGTGGGGAGGGAAACTCTGTTTGCCCGCATCCAGCAATTCTCGACCCGCCTGTATGCCCCGGCACTGGTCGAGGGATTGACCTTTTGGCAAGGCTCGGATGGCAATTACTGGGGCCACAACGCCATTATCCGCACTGCGGCGTTCATGGCTAACTGCGAATTGCCAACGCTTCCGGGCCAGGAGCCGTTCGGCGGCGAAATCCTATGCCACGATGTCGTCGAAGCAGGGCTGATGCGGGGTGCGGGATGGGATGTTTGGGTTCTGCCGCAAGTGGAGGAAAGCTACGAGGGACTGCCCGCGAATATGGCGGACTTTGCCAGCCGCGAGCGCCGGTGGTGCCAGGGTAATCTTCAGCACTCGGCCTTGCTTGGACATCCTGGTCTCCGGCCCGTGGGACGGTACCACCTTGCATACGGGATCATCACCTACCTATCAGCCCCGTTCGCGACCGCGCTCGCGATACTTGCTGGCCTGGATGGCATGATGGGGGGCAGTTTCATGTCCGTGCTCCTCAACGGTGGAGGGCAGGCGCGGTTTTGCCTGTTGGCTTTGGTGCTGCTCCTGATCTGGATGGGTAAGCTGTTGTCCCTTGGGGAGGTAATGGTGGACGCGTCCCAGGCTGCTCGATTTGGCGGACGTGGACGATTGCTGGCGAGCGCGGCCCTTGAGCAGATCGCCTCGCTGATCACCTACCCGCTCGTGACCCTGTTCCAATCGCGTTACGTCATTGATCTTCTGCGCGGCCAAACGGTGCCGTGGAGTGCACAGGTGCGGGACAATCGCGGCGTCGGCTGGTCCGAGGCTTGGGACCGGTTCGGATGGTGCGCCATAACAGGGCTCATATGGACGATCGTCCTGTCGATCTCCGACCCGTCATTGAGAGGTTGGCTGGGATCGACCGCAATGGCATTGCTTGTCGCAATTCCGGCGATTGTCACCTCAAGCAGGGCGAGTTGGGGCAGAGCGACGCGAAGGGCGGGCCTTTTCCTGACGCCCGAAGAGAATGAGCCTCCGCAAGTGTTGCGTACGTTTTTGCGGACGACGGCAGGCGACGACATGGTCACATCCCCCATAGAAGCATCCGAGCAGCCGGTAGCCCAAGTAGCGGCGTGACGAAGGTCGGTGCGGTGGACTCGAACACGGCGTCACGTCGCCTCCTGAATGGCACCTTCTGGATTTGGTAGATCAGAAAATATGATTTTCAGCATCGCTAATTTGGATGTGATTGAGCCGGTGCTTCTATGTTCTGGTGTCCGGTAGTCTTAACTACCGGAATGGGGGGAAAATGCCTTAGGAGCGCCGTTCGAAAATGATACCGCAACTGATGCCGACGCCGCATTCTTGCATACGTTGTCGAACGTAAATTCAATAAGGTTATGCAACGTTGAGTGAGACATGCGCGTCAAACTTGCCGCTGCATACCGCCTGATCAATCCTTGGGGCCTCAACCACGACGAGGTCACCGCCTTAGACCTTGTCAAAGGCGGCGTAGAGGGCGGCGCTATTGCCGTTGGTCAGCACGGAATTAACTTCGCATGTTTCGTGGTTCACTCCGCGATCCACATAACCCGCTCACCCGAGAACCTCGTCGTGAAGCATAAACACACACACGAGCCGACATAGCGATAGCCGCTATCAAGAAAAGCCCACTGCCGATCTCGATGTTTGCGACGGTGTTTCACAACAGGGTTGGCTACCACTGCTATGCAGGTGCATCGCTATATCTAAAAGAGAAGGAGTGTATCGTAGCGTCCCTCGGGCAACATAAAGCAATGATTCTGAAAAACCATGGCCTGCTCGTAATGGGACGAAATGCACCGGGTTGCTTTCTGCGACAGAACGCGTCGCATTGGTCCGGTTCGTATCCGGCGTGAGCGAGGCGATGACGCGGCTGTCCGCGAATTTGTATAACGCGGACGATCTACCGGGAGATCTCACCGAGAGGTGCGACGGCGGGTAAGGACAGTGGTCAACCCGGAGTGTCTGCTATAGGCCAGACGATAGATAGATCGGATACACACATGCGGATCTTGGTCATTGAGGACGATCCTGCGACGGCCGATTACATCGCGCGCGGCCTGGCTCAGGAGGGACAAACAGCGGAGGTGGCGCGAACCGGGAAGGATGGTTTGTTCCTGGCGTTGTCCGAGAGCTTCGACGTGATCGTTACCGACCGGATGCTGCCGGCGCCAGACGGTTTGGCAATCGTGAGGGCACTGCGCGCGTCGTCCGTCATGACGCCCGTGTTGGTGCTCACAGCGCTCGGAGATGTGGAGCGACGGGTAGAGGGTCTGGACGCCGGCGCCGATGACTATTTGGCCAAGCCGTTCGCGTTCTCCGAGCTGTATGCCAGAGTCCGGGCATTGTCGCGTCGGCCAGCCGCCACCAGCACAGGGCCGACCGAGTTGATGGTGGGTGTGCTTCGGATGGATCTGCTGCGCCGGGTCGTCACGCGCTCGGGCAACGTGGTGGACCTGCTGCCAACTGAGTGGCGACTGCTCGAGTATATGCTGCGCCATCCGGGCCAGGTGCTGACGCGGACAATGCTGTTGGAGCGAGTGTGGGATTTCGCGTTCGATCCGACGACGAATGTGGTCGACGTGCATGTCAGTCGGCTGCGCCGTAAACTGGAAGGGCCGAATGGGCCGGCGTTGATCCGCACGGTGCGTGGGGCCGGCTATATCCTCGATGCCTGACGCCCGACGGTTCGACGGGCTGCGCCGCCTGGTTCGCAGCTTCGCGCTGCGGACGTCCCTGGGGATAGCGGCAGCGGCTTTGCTGTTGTCGCTGGTCGGGGCCGGGTGGGGCTGGTTGCGCGCCGAAGCGGCCTTGCGCCAGGAGCTGGACCTGGTGCTGGCCGGGGAGGCGGAGGGCCTGATCCGGGATTACGAGGCGATCGGGCCGCAGGCCTTGCTGGACGCAGCCCGGGTGTCGGCGCGGCGGGATGCGCTGCTGCTTGTGCTGGTACAAACCGCGGACGGGCAGACCCTGGCGGGCCGGATGGCTGGGGCTCCAGCCGCCCTGCAGGGCTATGCCACGCTGCGGGCACCGGGCGAGCCGCCGCTGCGAGCGCTAGGGGCGCTATTGCCCGGCGGGATCAATCTTCTGGTAGCCGCGTCGCTGTCTGCGGTGGAAGATGCCGCGCGCGCGCTGGCCTGGACGCCGCTGATCGCGGCGATCGGGTCCGGCTCGGTGGCGCTGCTGCTCGGCTTCGTAGGCGCGCGCGGGCTGGAGCGGCGGCTGGCGTCGGTGTCTGACGTGGCCGGCTTGGTGACGGCGGGAGATTTGTCCCGCCGGCTGCCGCAATCAGGGCGGGGCGACGAGTTCGACCGACTGGTGGTGACGGTCAACGCGATGCTGATCAAGCTGGAGATGCTGGTGGCGGCGCAGCGCCAGGTGACGGACGACATCGCTCACGATCTGCGCGGCCCGCTGCAACGGCTGCGGCAGGGACTGGAGGAGGCGCTCGCAGACCGGCGCGACGACCCCGCTCTGGCCCTGGGCATCGCGGAACTGGACGCTGTGCTCGAGACATTCGCGGCATTGCTGCGGATCGCGCGAGCGGAGGCCGGGGCGGGAACGCGCCAGGCGATCGACTTGTCGGCGCTGGTGACGTCCGTGGCCGAGGCTTATGCGCCGGTAGCGGAGGAGGCGGGGCGGCCCTTCCTCATCGACGTCTTGCCGGGCTTGACGTTGAACGGTGACCCGGCGCTGCTCGGGCGAATGCTGGCCAATCTACTGGACAACGCGCTGGCGCACGGGGCGGGCGCAGTCCGCGTGTCGCTGGCGGCGGGACCTGTGCTGGTGGTCGCGGATGAGGGGCCGGGCGTGCCGGTTGCAGAGCGTGATGCGGTGCTGGAGCGGTTCGTGCGGCTGGACCGGAGCCGAGGCACGCCTGGGACGGGGCTTGGATTGGCGTTGGTCAAGGCGGCGGCGCAGGCACATGGCGGATCCGTGGTGTTAGGGCCAGCGCGGACTGGAGGCGGAGGTCTGGCGGTGACGGTGGATCTAGCCGCGGCAAAGCGAGCGACAGTCGAGCCCACCCAATATGCTCTCTGACACGATCTTCATGGTCGCGCGGGCAGCCCCTCCATCGGTGTAGGCGCACTTAACCGTCAGGCCGATCGACATGAGCGGCTACTCCTTCGAGGACCAAGACATGCCTAATTCAACTCGCCGCTTCGGTCGCCCCGCCTTAGCCGCGGCCCTGCTGGCCGCCACAGCCCTGTCGGGCGTCGCCGTCTGGCAGATCGTGCCAGCCTCTGCCCAGACCACGACGGAGCACACCGCGCCGATCGATGTCGGCCATCCCGCCACCCAGGCTTTGCCGGGCTTCGCCGACCTTGTGCAGAAGGTGAGCCCTGCGGTCGTAACCATCAGCAGCACGATGCGCGAGCAGTCCGACGATCAATCCTCACCGTTCCCGCCCGGCTCACGCCAGGAGCAGGAGTTCGGCCGCTTCTTTGGCACGCCGCACCAGGGTGGGACCCATATCGTCCACGCGCTCGGCTCTGGATTTATCGTCGATAGCGAAGGTCATGTGGTCACCAACGATCACGTCGTGAAGGACGCTACCGACATCCAGGTGACGCTGGCGGACGGGCGCAAGATGGCGGCCAAGGTCGTGGGCGTGGACCCCAAGACCGACCTGGCCGTGTTGCAGGTGAAGTCCGACACGCCACTGCCGCATCTGGCGCTGGGTGACTCCGATGCGGCCCGCGTGGGTGACTGGGTGGTCGCGGTCGGTAACCCATTCGGCCTGGGCGGCACCGTGACCGCCGGCATCCTGTCTGCCCGCGGCCGTCACATCGGCGAGGGCCCATACGACGACTTCCTGCAGATCGACGCGCCGATCAACAAGGGAAACTCGGGCGGCCCGCTATTCGCGCAGGATGGCACGGTCATCGGTGTGAACACCGCGATCTACTCGCCGTCTGGCGGCAGCGTCGGCATCGGGTTCGCCATCCCGTCGAGCGTGGTCAAGCAGGTCGTGGGGCAGTTAGAGGCCAATGGCCGCGTCGAGCGCAGCTGGCTGGGCGTCGCAGCGCAGCCGGTATCGCAGACCATGGCGAAGGCCCTGCATCTGACGGATACGACCGGTGCGCTGGTGGCCGAAGTGCAGAAGGACAGCCCGGCATCATCCGCCGGGATCCAGCCGGGTGACGTAATTACCAAGATTGGGTCGCAGGCGGTCAAGGATCCGCGCGGGCTTTCCCAGATGGTGGCGTCCCTGCGCTCCGGTTCGGAGCAGCAGGTTACCGTGTTCCGGAATGGCCAGGACAAGACGCTGGCCGTTGCAGTCGTGACGCAGCCGGACCAGGGGGCCACGGTGCAAGCCGCGGCGGCCGAGCAGGGTCCGAAGCTCGGCTTGGCTTTGGCACCGTTGGACGATCGCGCGCGTCAGGAGATGAACTTGCCACAGAGCCAGAAGGGCGTGGTCATCGCTGAGGTGAAGCAGGATAGCCCGGCAATGATGGCGGGGCTGAAGGCAGGCGACATCCTGGAGACGGTCGGCAACCAGACGATCACGACCCCTCAGCAGGCGGTCATGGCGCTGCAGGCAGGCACGCAGAAGTCCGGGGCAGTGGCGCTTCGTGTGCTGCGGGATGGCCACGAGGCCTTCGTCGCACTGAGTGCGACTGTCGCCAACGAGGGCTGATCCTGCTCCAGCCTTGCGGTTCAACATGAACCGCAAGGCTGGGCAGCCGCTTTGGATTTCTGCGTAGATCGCAGAGTGATCCTCCCTAGAGGTTTGATCCCAGGTTTTAATGGTGCACTATTTTCACTGAATGGAAGGATGCATTATGGGCCAAATTCTCCACGGCTGCGCCACAACGACGCAGGCAATCCGTCGAGCGATACACCATAGTCAAGAGAGCTTGAGAACGCTGGCAAAGCGCTATGGCATCAACCAAAAGAC
>JANXXW010000190.1 GCA_025350425.1 Rhodospirillales bacterium | reverse complement strand
CGCCGTCTTGGCGATCCTGGGTTAATCCGGAAGCAAAGCCAGCGCCTGCTCCCAGATGCGACGCACGATCTCGGCGCCCGGTTCCGCCCGCGCCATCGCGGCTGACTGGCCGGCCCAAAGCTGCATCCGCTCGGCGTCGTTGGCACGCCCGCCCGCGTCGCGCATGGCGGCTGTCAGACCGCGCTGGATAGGGTATGGGGCGGGGCGGGGCGCGTCGGGATCTTCGGCCGCACGGACATAGGCTGTGGAGACGCTCCGGCCGAGCCGGCCGCTGAAGGCGCGGGTGAGGGTGGTCTGTTCAGGCTCGGCGCGGGCGAGCGCCTCGGACCAGACGGGGTGGAGCTTGGTTTCCGGAGCGCGCAGGAAGCCGGTGCCGATCTGGACGGCGCTGGCGCCAAGCAGGAGGGCTGCCGCGACCTGACGGCCATCGACGATGCCGCCGGTCGCCACCAACGGCAGGGAAATCGCGTCCGCGATGCGGGGCAGGAGGGCGAACAGGCCGCCGCAATGGCGCTCGGCCGTCGCCGCGTCGAAAGCGCCGCGATGGCCGCCGGCCTCCATGCCCTGGACCACAAGCGCGTCCGCGCCGGCGGCTGCTGCCTGGTGCGCCTCGTCGAGCGTGGTGACGCAGGCGAGCCAGGGAATGTGGCGGGATTTCAGTTCGGCCACGAAGTCGGGCGGGTAAAGGCCCATGATCGAGGACACGGCCGATGGGTTCGCGGCCAGCATCGCGGCGCATTGGGCGGCGAAGTGGGGCGGGGTCGCATTCGCGGCTTCGGAAGGCACCTCTGGTCCCCACGCGGCGAGAAAACTCCTCACCTTGGCCTCGTGCTCCGGGTCGCGTACGGGCGACGGATCGGGAATCCAAAGGTTAAGCTGGAACGCGCCGTTGCTTCGGGCGCGGAATTCGCCAACCCAGCCCGCGATCGCATCGGGCGTGGCCAGGGTGGCGCCCAAAGCTCCCATACCGCCGGCGTTGGCGACCGCCGCGGCCATGTCGACGGCGGGAACGCCGGCCATCGGGGCATGCAGGATCGGGACGCGCAAGCCAAAGCGCCGGCAAAACGCACGGACACGGGCGCTGGGCGACTGGTCAGACATCCGATTGCTCCCGGTGCAGGCACATGTTCAACGCCAGGGCGAGATCGCCGATTTCAGCAACTTCCACACGGTCCAGCATCAGCCATCCTGCCAAATGGCGCAGCGATAGGGCGAGCGAAATTGTCTCCATCGGATCAGCGGTGGTCTAGCCCCAATTTCCGGCGCGAAAATCCATCGCGAACGCAGGTGCCGCTTTCCAATGAAGATCGCGGCGCTTGGCGGTGAAGGTCGCGTTCTGGTGCAGGACGATGTAGGCGGGGTCCTCGCGCTCGCATATTTGCAGCATGCGCGCGAACATGCCCTTTCGCGCCGCGCGGTCGGTGCTGCTTTCCATCACGTCGCACAGGGAGTTCATCTCGGCGTTGGTCCACTCGCCCACCTGCTGCTGCGCGCCATGCGGGCCTTCCTGGTTGACGATGCTACTCATCGGATCATCAAACGTTGCGGCGTTCGACCAGTCGCGCAAGCCTCGCGGACGGGTTTTATCGAGCACCTGGGACCAGTTCTCGTTCACCTCGAGCACGACATTGAGCCCGGCCTCTCGCCACATTTCCAGCAGCACCTGGGCGGTGGAGATTTCGGCGGTGTAGTAGTCATTGCGGATACGGTAGGGAATCGGATCGCCCTTGTAGCCGGCGTCCTTTATAAGTTGCCGGGCGCGCGCGACGTCGGTGGGTGGCACGGTCCAGCCCGGGACGAACATGTCGTTGTAGAACTCCCATTGCAGGCCGGGCGGCACGCGGGTGCGGCCGGCCCATAGGCTGTCTACGATGGCCTGTCCGTCGATCGAGTGCGCCATGGCGAGGCGTACGCGCGGGTCGCGCAGTGTCGGATGATGCGAGTCGAAGTTGACGATGCGATGATTCAAGATCATCCCGCCCTGGACTTCGAACTTCGGGTTCCGTTCGATGTCGGCGATCTGGTCGGGCGGTATGTCGCAGGCGAAGTCGTAGAGTCCCGAAAGCAGGCCATTGATGCGGGCGGAGACTTCCGGGGCCTCGATGAAACGCAGGGTTTTGATCGGTGGGCGGCCTCCCCAGTAATCGTCATGCGCGTCGAGCGTGAGGATGTTGTCGCCCTTGTATTCGCGCACCTTGTATGGACCTGTGCCGATCGGTTGGCGCGCGTAATCAATCCAGGTCGGCGCCGCCTCGAAGGCACGGCGGGAGACGATCTCGCTGCCGCCGGCGGAGATGCGGCCCTCCATGGTGACATCGGGTGTCGCGTTGACGAACCGCACGGTGCCGGCGTCCACCACCTCGACCGCCTTGAGCGCGGGCCAATGCCGACGGGCGACGGCGGGGATTTCGGCGGGTAGCTTCTTGGTGCCGGCGCCACCGAACATTCGCTCGGGGCCGAAGCTGAAGGCGACATCCTCGGCGGTCATTTCCGAGCCGTCGTGAAATTTCACGCCACGTCGTAGGGTTAGTTCGACCGTACTGGCATCGATGCGCCGCCATGACGTAGCCAGCGCGGGAATTCGTTCGAGCTGGCGCTGGTAGTCGCGGCCGATCAGCAGTTCGGTGATGGAGTTGGTCACTCGCTCGCTGGCGTTGCTGGATTGTTCCAGCAGCGTGTCCAGGGTGTTGGTGTTGGTGATCTTCTGGACCGCGACCGTTATCGTGGGGCGGCTATCGCCTTGCGCCAGGGCAACGCGGGGTAGGGCGGCGGCAAGACCAAGCCCGACGAGATTGCGGCGGGAGGTGCGAAGCATTGTATCTCCTCGATATCCAGGATGCCGTGAGTCTCTCACACCCTCGCCGGCTTCGAAAGCTGCTGCGACGCGGGCCGGGACAGCCTGCCAAACATAAGGAATCCAAGATCCGAATAGAACTCTTTCGTGATTAATAGAGAACGATTTTGTACATAGTTTCTATTCATGGTTTCCATCTATGCGATTTAGTTTTAAAAGGCGATTATCGCTTTTTAGCAATGAGAGCAGTAAGCGGCTGAGAGATCATTCGCGCTCCCGCCACCACACGTGGAAGGACTGTAATGCCGTCTCCAGCGCCAGGGTTACCGGAGATCCGCAACGTTATCCTGCGCGGTCTTCCATCCAAGGACTTGGCCATGCTGCGGCCGCATCTACACTCGGTTCCCCTTGTCATGCGCCAAGTGCTGCATGCGGCCAGCGCGCCGATCGATCATGTGTATTTCATGGAGGAGGGGCTTACGTCGCTGACCGCTAGCGCGGGTGAAGCTGCCGAGGTGGAAGTCGGGCTGGTCGGGCGGGAAGGTCTGGTCGGAACCGGCGTGTTGCTGATGACCGGCGCCACCGCGGTTCACCGCGCGTTCGTTCAGGTGCCAGGCTCAGCCTATCGAATGCAGTCCGGCACCTTCCGTGATGCTTTGTCGCAATTCGAGTCGTTGCGCGACGGATGCCTACGCTACGTGCATTTTATGATGGTGCAGACAGCACAGTGCGCCGCGTGCAACGCACGGCACGGATTGCCGGAACGTCTGGCGCGCTGGCTGCTGTTCTCAATGAACCGCATCGAGAGCGACGAACTGCCAATGACGCAGGAATTTCTGTCCTACATGCTGGGCGTCCGACGGGCCGGGGTCTCCGTGGTCGCAAACGGGCTGCAAAGCGAAGGTCTCATCCGGCAATCGCGTGGCCGGATTATCCTGCTGGACCGCGCCGGCCTCGAAGCCAAGGCCTGCGTTTGCTATCGCCTGGTAGAGGACAGCCGAGCGCGTATCATGGAGGTGCCGAGCGAACATAAACTTGGCACGGTTCAGTACGGAAGGGATTGCGCTTTGTCAGGTATAGACAACCTCAGGTCTTAGAGGAAGAAATCTTGAGCAATGTCCTGTGGCGGACATTGAGCTTTACTCAAGCTGCCTGAGGAGAAAAAAATGGTGGATAAGACGACACGCTCCCGTAAGCCGCGCAGCTTACGTGGCCCTGCAGTCAATACGTTGGTGCGTTTTCTGGCCGAGCGTGGGCTCTCCGAGGAGCAAATCGACCGGGCGCTGGAATATGTCGAGACCAGTGGTGCTCACACGATCCGCGAGGCGTTCGTCCTTGCGATGTCACGCACCATGTACACTGACCAAGAGTTGGAAGCAGGACAAAAATTCGGCTTTACGGAGGTCTCAGCGGCGGCCGAATAAGATAACAGCCGCGCCGCTGATC
>JANXXW010000189.1 GCA_025350425.1 Rhodospirillales bacterium | reverse complement strand
CGACGATTTTCCCGAGATACATCACGGCGACGCGATGGGTCAGGTGCTCGACGATGGCGAGATCATGGCTGATGAACAGCAAGGCGAGGCCGAGCTCGTCCTGCAAATCCGACAGCAGGTTGATGATCTGCGCCTTCACCGAGACGTCGAGCGCCGAGACCGCCTCATCACAGATAATCAGGTCGGAGCCCGGGGCCAGCGCGCGGGCGATGCCGATGCGCTGGCGTTGGCCGCCGGAGAACTCGTGCGGCCAGCGCATCATCGCGTCGCGCGGCAGCCGCACCTTGTCCATCAGGGCCGCGACGCGGTCGTCGATCTGCGAGGAGGACAGGCCGCTTTCGAAGTTGACGATCGGCTCGGCGATGATATCGCGCACGCGCATACGCGGATTGAGACTGGAGAACGGATCCTGGAACACCACCTGCACCCGCCGGCGCATCGGCCGCAGCTTGCCCGGCGAGAGGTTGTCGATCCGCTCGCCGTCGAGGAACACCTCGCCATCGGTCGGCTGGATCAGGCGAAGGATCGCCTTGCCCACGGTTGACTTGCCACACCCGCTCTCCCCCACGATGGACAGCGTCTCGCCCCGATCGACCGAGAACGTCACGCCGTCGACCGCATAGACGTATCCGGTGGTGCCACCGAGCAGGCCGCCCCGGATCGGAAAATGCTTTTTCAGCGCGTTGACTTCGAGCAGCTTGACCATCTAGGCCGCCATCTCCGCGACCTGTTCGGCAAAGTGGCAGGCCGCCCAATGCCCCGGCAGCTTCTCCTCCACCGCCGGCGCCACGGCCCGGCATAAATCCGTCACCATCGGACACCGCCCGGCAAACGGGCAGCCCACGATGACTGACCGCAGGCTGGGCACCTGACCCTGGATTTCCGTCAGCTTGGAGCGCCCCGTCTCACGCAACGACGATCCCAGTTTCGGCACCGCGCCCAGCAGGCCCTTGGTGTAGGGATGCAGCGGGCGGGCGAAGATTGAGCGCACGTCGCCCTCCTCCACCTTGCGGCCGGCGTACATCACCACGACGCGCTCGGCCATTTCCGCCACGACGCCGAGATCGTGCGTGATCAGCATGATCGCGGCCCCCACCCGCGTTTTGAGGTCGCGCATGAGGTCGAGGATTTGAGCCTGGATGGTTACGTCCAACGCCGTGGTCGGCTCGTCCGCGATCAGCAGCTTCGGGTTGCAGGCCAGCGCCATGGCGATCATCACGCGCTGCCGCATCCCGCCGGAGAGCTGGTGCGGATACTCCCGGACCCGGCGCTCCGGGGCCGGGATGCCCACCAGCGTCAGTATTTCGATGCTGCGCCGCTCTGCCTGCGGTGCCGACATGCCCTCGTGCAGCCGCAGCGTCTCGCCGATCTGGCGACCGACGGAAAGCACGGGATTGAGGCTGGTCATCGGCTCCTGAAAGATCATGCTGATTTCTTTGCCACGGATTTTCCGCATCTCGGCGTCGGACAGCGTCAGCAGATCGCGACCTTCGAACATGATCCGCCCGGCGATCTTGCCCGGTGGCTCCTGGATCAGCCGCAGGATGGACATCGAGGTGACGGACTTGCCGCATCCGCTCTCGCCCACGATGGCGACGGTCTCGCGGGCGTCGATGTGAAACGACAAGCCCTCGACTGCGCGCGCCACGCCGTCGATGGTGCCGAAATGCGTCTGGAGACGCTCGACTTGCAACAGTGGCATCAGATGCGTTTCGCCAGCCGGGGGTCGAGAGCGTCGCGCAGCCCGTCGCCCAGCAGGTTCACAGCAAACACCGTGAGCGACAGGAACAAAGCGGGGAAAAACACGATATGCGGCTTGACCTGCCACAGGGCGCGGCCCTCGGCCATGATGTTGCCCCAGCTCGGGATCGTCGGCGGGGTGCCGGCGCCGATGAAGGACAGGATGGCCTCGGTGATCATGGCCGACGCACAGATAAAGGTGGCCTGCACGATGATCGGCGCCAGCGTGTTCGGCAGGATGTGCTTCCAGATGATCTTCGGCGTTCGTGTGCCCGAAGCGATCGCCGCCTCGACATAAGGCTGCTCGCGCAAGGTCAGCACCACGCCGCGCACCAGCCGGCTCACGCGCGGGACTTCGGCCGCGGTAATCGCGACCACCACGTTCTTCCAGTCACCGCGCGTCAACGCCATGAGGGCGATCGCCAGCAAGATCGACGGGATCGACATCATCCCGTCCATGATCCGCATGACGATCGCATCGACCCAGCGCGTGAAGCCCGAAACGAGACCGATGAACAATCCCAGGACCGACGACAGAATCGCCACCGAGAACCCGACCGCGAGGCTGATCCGCGTGCCGTACAGCACGCGCGAATAGACATCCCGCCCCAGCATGTCGGAGCCGAACCAGAACAGCGCCGATGGCACGCGGGTCCGTTTGGCAGGCGCGATCGCCGTTGGATCGACCGTGGCGAGATAGGGCGCGAACACGGCGATGAACAGGAAGATCGCCAGCATGAGTCCGCCCGCGAAGATCGTCGGGTGGCGATAGACGAACGTGCCGACGCGGCCTCGTTTACGGCGAGCCGGTATAACATCCGGCAGCACGGGTGCCGCCGCAACGTTGGACGGGGGGAATAAACTAGTGCTCAATATCTGATCCTCGGATCGAACACTGTGTAGAGCAGATCGACGGCCAGATTCACCAGAACATACAGGAAGCTGAACATCAGCACGCAACCCTGGATCACCGGATAGTCCCGCCGCAGGATGGCATCCACGATCAGCCGTCCCACGCCGGGAATGGCGAACACGCTCTCCGTCACCACCGCCCCGCCGATCAGGGCGGCGAAGCCGATGCCGACGATGGTGACGATGGGCACCGCGGCGTTCTTCAGCGCGTGCACGAACAGCATCTGCCGCTGGCCCACGCCCTTGGCCTTGGCG
>JANXXW010000167.1 GCA_025350425.1 Rhodospirillales bacterium | reverse complement strand
CCCACCTCAAGACCCCGCTGCCCACCCTCGCCCCGCGTCATGCCATCGCGGCCCGGATGCACGCCGCCGTTTCGCCCTACGCTGACACCTTCATCACCCCCATGGCCGCCGTGGCCGGCGCGGTGGCTGACAGCCTGCTCGGGTCGCTGACCAAGAACCGGACGCTACAAACCGCGACCGTCAACAATGGTGGCGACATCGCACTCCATCTCGCCCCTGGTTCCTTCCTCCGCTGCGGCTTGGTCGCCGATCTCGAAGCGCCCGCGCTGGACGGCACCTTCATGCTTCACGCCAGCGCGCCGTCTCGTGGCATCGCCACCTCTGGCCGCGCCTGCAAAGGCCAAGGCGGGCGCAGTTTCTCGTTCGGCATCGCCGATGCCGTCACCATCCTGGCTGCCACCGCCGCCGAGGCCGATGCGGCCGCCACCATCGTCGCCAACGCGGTCGATCTTCCCGGCCATCCCGCGATCATCCGCCGCGCCGCCTCCGACATCGATCCCGACTCAGACCTGGGCGCGCGCCGAATCACCTGGCGCGTGGGGCGATTGAACGTAGCCGAGATCCGTGCCGCCCTGGACGCGGGCGCTCGCCTCGCTCACTCTCTGATCGCTGCGAACCTGATCCATGCCGCGATCCTGATGCTTCGGGGCGAGATACAGGTATGCGGCATAACAATCCCGGCCCTGGAACACGCATGATCCGCAAGCTCATAACCATCGTCGAGGACACTGTGCGCGAGGGTGGCCAGGAAATCCGCCCGCCCACCCGCAAGGCGGCGGCCATCGCCGTGGTGGAAAACCCGTTCGCCGGTCGCCATGCGGAAGAGCTGGACGAGTTGATCGGCCTCGGCGAGATGCTCGGCGAATTGCTCGGCAAGCGGGCCGTCCATGCCCTCGGCATCGCACCGGGCGATGTTCACAGCTACGGCAAGGCCGCCATCGTCGGTGAGGACGGTGAGCTGGAACACGCCGCCGCCATCTTGCATCCCAAACTCGGCGCCCCGTTGCGCGCCGCGGTCGAGAAGGGCGCCGCTATCGTGCCCAGCGCCAAGAAGCGCGGCGGCATGGGCGCCAGCATCGACGTGCCGTTGGGCCACAAGGACGCCGCCTTCGTGCGCAGCCATTTCGACGCCATGGAAGTCCGCGTTTCCGACGCACCGCGCCGGGACGAGATCGTCGTCGTGGTCGTGGTCACCGATAGTGGGCGGCCACTTTCGCGGATCGGCGGACTCGCTGTCGATGACATCCAAGGCCAGGACGGCCTGCGTTGAACACTCAAGGAACATCGGCCATGTTGACGCGTCGCACGCTGCTTTCCGCCACCGCAGGCACGCTTGCCGCACCGTCCCTGCTCCGCGCGCAATCCAGCGCCCCGATCCGCATCGGCGAGATAAACTCCTACACCGCCGCCGCGGCGTTCACCTTGCCCTACCGCAACGGATGGCAGCTCGCGCTGGAACAGGTGAACGCGTCCGGCGGCGTGATGGGCCGCAAGCTGGAGATCGTCAGCCGTGACGACGCCGGCCAGCCGCAGAACGCAATCCGTCTCGCGGGCGAGCTTTTGAACGATCAGAAGGTGGACCTGCTCGCCGGTGGCTTCCTGTCCAACGTCGGACTCGCCCTGACCGACTTCGCGCTCCAGAACAAGAAACTCTTTGTCGCGGGTGAACCGCTGTCGGATGCCTTGGTGTGGGACAAGGGCAACCGCTACACCTACCGCCTGCGTCCCAGCACGTACATGCAGGCCGCAATGCTGGTGCCTGACGCAGCGAAGCTGAAGGCCAAGCGCTGGGCGACCGTGGCGCCGAACTACGAATACGGCACCTCCACCGTGAAATGGTTCAAGCAACTGCTCTCCGCCGCTCGGCCGGATGTCGAGTGGGTCGGCGACCAGCTCCCGACATTGGGCAAGATCGATGCAGGCGCCACTGTAGCGGCGATCGCACAGACCAAGCCGGACGCGATCCTCAATGTTACGTTCGGCGGCGATCTCACCAGCTTCGTTCGGGCCGGCAACACGCGCGGATTGTTCGAGGACCGGAGCGTGGTCTCCGTGCTGACCGGGGAGCCGGAATATCTGGATCCGCTTGGCGCCGAAACGCCGGAAGGCTGGCTCGTTACCGGCTATCCCGTCCAATCCGTCACCGACCCCGCCAACAAAGCTTTTATCGATGCCTATCGCGCCAAGTTCAACGAGTTGCCGAAGATGGGGTCCGTCGTCGGCGCGGCGCTTGTTGCCTCGATCGTCGCCGGCATCCTCAAATCCGGCGACACCGACACCGAGAAGATGGCCGACGGTTTTGCCGGCGCCAGCTTCGCCACGCCGTTCGGACAGGCCATGTGGCGCCCGCAGGACCACCAGTCCACGCTTGGGACCTACGTGGGCAAGACCGCGCTGAAGGACGGGCACGGCATCATGGTCGACTGGCGCTACGTCAGCGGCGCGGACGCTCTGCCATCCGACGCCGAGGTCAAGAAGATGCGCGCCTGAGGAGCGTCGCCGCCTCCAAGAATGATCTCGTTTCTTCTCATCCAGGGTCTCACGGGTCTAGCCACCGCTTCCTCCCTGTTCCTCGTATCGGCCGGATTGACCGTCATCTTCGGCGTCACCCGCGTCGTCAACTTCTCGCATGGCAGCCTCTATCTGCTGGGCGCCTATATCGGCTGGAGCATCCTCACCCGGCTACCGACCGATCCATTGAGTTTCACGTTGGGGGTCCTGCTCGCCGG
>JANXXW010000192.1 GCA_025350425.1 Rhodospirillales bacterium | reverse complement strand
AGGGCCTCGGGCTTTTCGATCTTGGCGATCACCGGGGTGTGCTTGCCGGTGAACGGCGGGCTGGGTCGTCTTTCGGTGGAGGAGTTTCCAGAATGACAAAGGGCAATGGTTCCCAAGACGACGCCAAGCGCGCCGCTGGCGAGGTGGCGGCCTTGCTGGTCGAGGACGGGATGCGGGTCGGGTTGGGTACAGGCTCGACGATGCGGCATGTGGTCGCGGCTTTGGGGCGACGAGGGTTGAAGATCGTCGGTGTGCCAACATCGGTCGAGACCGAGACGCAGGCGCGGGCGCTGGGGATCGCGCTGGACGAGCCCAACGCGACGCCGATCGATCTCGCGATCGATGGAGCGGACGAGGTGGAGGTCGGCACGCTGCGGCTGATCAAGGGGCTCGGGGGCGCGTTGCTGCGCGAGAAGATCGTGGCGCAGACGAGCCTGCGCTTCGTGATCGTGGCCGATGCGAGCAAAAAAGTGACGCATCTCGGCCAGCGGGCGCCGTTGCCGGTGGAGGTGGCGCGGTATGGACACCTCGCGACGGCGGCGCGAATCGCGGCGCTCGGAGGGGTGCCAGCGTTGCGGATGGCGGCAGGCAACACACCGTTCGCGACCGATGGAGGCAATTTCGTTTACGATTGCGCGGGGTTCGCGCCCATCCTCGATCCGTTCACGCTCCAGCGCGCCCTGTGCGCCATTGCCGGGGTAATGGAAACAGGGCTGTTCCTGATGCGCGTGGAGCAGGTGGTGATCGCGACGGAGGACGGCGCGATCGAGGTGATGCGTTAGATCAGAGCCCCTGGCAAAGGCAGGTTGCCACGCAACGCTATGGTGGCGGCAAGCGGCCAGAGCACGAAGCCTTTCTGAGGCAGGGTGGGAAGCCAGCCTTCGAGCGCCTCCACCGTCAGGGGGCGGGGATGGCCAATGGCGATGACGTTGCCACGGGTTCGGGCGGAATGCTCGATTTGGGCGAGTTGTTCCTGGATGAGGTGGGCGTTGTTTTTGTCGTCGATAAAGATATCCCGCGAGGCGTTCGGAACGCCGGCGGCCTCGGCCTGGCGCCAGCCCTGGCTGCCACCGATGGTCAGGCTATCGAGGAACAACATGCTGTGCTCCCGCGTCTCGTGCGCCACCAGTTCCATCAGCGCCGCGTCGTGGGTGGCGACCGAGCCCATGTGGTTGTTGAGACCGACCACGTTCGGCACGGCTGCGATGGCGGCGCGTAGGCGGGCAATATTCTCGGCGGGCGGGAGATCAATTCGGAGCGGGTCCGGGCCGGTCTGGTAGGTGGAGTTGCTGAAGGATTGCATGGGCATGTGCAGCGTGGCCTCGTGGCCGCGAGCGGCGCCGCCGGCAACCTGCTCGGCCAAATTCGCGGCGAACGGGAACCAGGAGAGTGTGAGCGGGCCAGGCATGGCGACGATGCGCTCGGTGCCTTTGTGCATCACGCCGAGGTCGTCGATCACGATACAGATGATCGGGCGGCCATTGGCTGGCTGCGGGGTGACGGCGAAGCGGCGCCAAGTGGGAACCGCACTGCCGCCACTGGGCAGCACCGGTGTCACCAGCGGATGCCCATCGGACGGCGCGGCGCGGAATGGCTCGGGCAGCAACGATAGCGGCATCGCCCGGACTGACGTGATGCCGAGCGAGGTGGCGGCCAAAAGACCGCCGGCGAGTGTCCTTCGCCGTCCGATGATCCCGCGCGTCATATCAGTCCCCAGATTTCGTCGGCAGCTACATGCAAGGAATATAGTGCATCGCGCAAAATAGCATAACCATAACGTCTTGGCGGACTGAATTATTTCGATGGCGGGTTTGTGCGCCACACCCAGGCGCCGTATCATCGAAGCCTCGCCGAAAAAGGATAATTTCGATCGCATTGAGCACCCGCCCGCGCGTTCGCCTTGCGATTGCCGCCACACTGATCGTCGTTCTGTTGGCCGGTGCCGGGGTGACGTTGTGGGTCACTGTGTTCCAGCCCAATGCGGCGGTGTTGGCGGGCGCGTCGATCGGGGGACCTTTCACCCTCACGGACAGCGCCGGCAAAACCGTCACCGACCGGGATTTCCGCGGCAAATTCATGCTGGTCTACTTCGGCTACACGTTCTGCCCGGACGTGTGCCCGACGACGCTGAACCAGGTGGCCGTGGCTCTCGACAAACTCGGGGCCAAAGCGGACCGCATACAGCCGTTGTTCGTGACCGTGGATCCCAGGCGGGACACGCCCGAGGCGATGCGGCAATATACGGCGGCGTTCACGCCGCGATTGCTGGGCCTGACAGGCACGCCAGAGCAGATCGCGGTGGTCGCCAAGGCATATCGGGTGTACTACGCCGAGCATCGTACTGGACCCGGTCCGCTGGACTATACGATGGACCACAGCTCGATCCTTTATTTGATGAGTCCGGACGGCACCTTCGTGGCGCCGATCCGCGCCGATGAGGATGGCGCTGCTATGGCGGCCGACATTGGCAAATTAGTGGACTGACGGGCGATTCCAGTGAGTATTTTCCTACCGTGGCTCGCCTCGGCGGCCACGCCTTTGTTGCGCGGGTTCGACCCGGAGACGGCGCATGGTCTGGCTTTGCGGGCGCTGGGCCTCGGGCTCGCCGGGACCGTCGCGCGCGCGGACGATCCCCGGCTGGCGGTGCAGGCGATGGGGCTGAACTTTGCGAACCCGATCGGCCTTGCAGCGGGTTTCGACAAGAACGCGGTGGTGCTGGCGCCGTTGGCGCGGCTGGGGTTCGGGTTCCTGGAAGCAGGCACGGTGACGCCGCGCGCGCAGGCGGGCAACCCGCGTCCCCGTATGTTCCGCCTGATTGAGGACCGCGCGGTCATCAACCGGCTGGGCTTCAACAATGCGGGGCTGGAAGCGTTTGTGGCCAATTTGGCCATAATGCGGGCCGGGGTTCCCGTCGGTGCGAACATCGGCATCAACAAGGAAGGTGCGGTGCCCGAGCGGGACTATCCGGCGCTGGTGGCAGCATTGGCACCGCACGCCGGCTACATCGTGGTCAATGTGTCTTCGCCCAACACGCCCGGCCTGCGCGACCTGCAAGGCGAGACGGCGCTCAGTGGAATTCTGGCCGCCATTGCGCGCGCGGTCCCCAAGCGGCCGCCCCTGTTGGTCAAATTGGCGCCTGATCTCGCGCCCGAGGGACTGGCCGCCATTGTCGAGGCTTGCGTGGACGGGGGAGCCGATGGGCTACTCGTGTCCAACACCACGATCTCGCGACCCGCAGAACTCCGGTCGCGCCACGCGGCGCAGGCGGGCGGTCTTTCGGGCGCGCCACTGATGGCGCTTTCCACGGCCATGCTGCGCAGGACGGCGGCGCTGGCGCGGGGACGGTTGACCCTGATCGGGGTAGGCGGGATCGGGTCAGGGCGCGATGTGCTGGCGAAATTGCGCGCGGGCGCCAGCCTTGTGCAGGTGTATTCGGCATTTGCCTACGCGGGACCAGCGCTGATCCCGCGACTGAAAAATGAGTTGCTGGCCGCTATGGACGAGGCTGACATCCAGTCCGTCGCCGACGCGATCGGCCTCGAACATCGGGAATGACATGCGACATTTGACTGGCTTCGCCGACCTCGCCACCGAGTACGACGGGTTCGTGATCGACCTGTGGGGTGTAATCCATGATGGTGTTACGCCCTATGCGGGCGCAGTAGAATGCCTGGAGCGGTTGCAACGGTTGGGAAAGCCTTTCGTTCTGCTGTCCAACGCGCCGCGCCGCGCTGCGCTGGCGCGCGAAGGAATGCGCGGGATGGGCATCGACGACGCCCTGACCACCCGGATCGTGACCAGCGGAGAGGTCACCTGGAAGATGCTGCAGGACCGAACGGACCCGTTTTTCGCCGGGCTCGGCCGCCGGGTCCATTTCATTGCCCCACCACATGAGCGTGGATTGCTCGAGGGCCTTGGCTTGGTGCTGACCGACGGGCCGGATGACGCGGAGTTCGTGCTTGTGGCGGGACCTGATCCGGCCGTCGGTAGCACCGACCTGGGCGCATGGGAGAGTATGCTGGCCGCGTGCCACGCCGCTCATCTGCCCATGATATGCGCCAACCCCGATCTGGAGGTGATCCGAGACGGTTCTCGCCTGATATGCGCCGGGGCGCTGGCGGAACGGTATCGCGAACTGGGCGGGACAGCGCTGATGATCGGTAAGCCGGACCCGGCTGTCTATATCCCGGCAGTGGCGATGCTGGGGTTGGACGGCGGCAGGTTATTGGCGGTCGGGGACGCCTTGCGTACGGACATTGCCGGTGCGAAAGCGGCGGGTATCGCTGCATGCTGGGTGCTGGGCGGCATCCATAGCGAAGAGCTTGCCGGCGATTCCAAAATTGTCGAAAAAGTCGCGCGCGACGCCGGGCTTGCTCCCGTCGCCGCGCTGCAAGCCTTTGTATGGTAGAAACTTTACTTCGTGGTGCCGGTGTTGCCACCGCCGGTAGTGCCACCGGCGTTGCCAAGCGCGCCGCCGGCTCCGGTGGTCGACATCGTGGACCCTACGCCAGCGCCAATGCCGCCTGTAGCGGTCGTGCCCGTACCATTGCTGCTCGTGGTCTTGCCCATGGCGCCGGGTGCGTTGCCGGTGATGTTTGTATTAGCGGTGCCTGACGTTCCATAGCTGGACGTGCCGGCCGCCCCAGCGCCATTACTGGCACCCTGGGCGAAAGCCGTGCCGGAAACCAATACGATTGCGGCGGCGGCGAAAAAAAACGTACGCATGTTGTGTCCTCCGAAAAGGGGCTTGTCATTCACCCCACGGAAGCATGAACGAGGACGATAGTTTCTAGTTTTGTTAACTTATGTCACGTCCACGTCAGGCAGCGTCTGAACCTACGGGTTCAGGCATGTCCCACGATGTTGGACAGCACGGTGGGATCGACCTTCAGCTTGGCCAGCGCACGCCGCCACTTCGTTGCGTGGTCATCGTCAAAAAGCAACGCAGGGTCCGACGGAGCCAGCAGCCAGGTATTGGTCTGCAATTCCTGGTCGAGCTGTCCGGGACCCCAGCCGGCGTAACCCAACGCCAACACGCCCTGACGGGGGCCGCCGCCCTCCGCGAGAGCCTTCAGGACATCAAGGCTGGCCGTGAGGGCCAAGCCTGGTTCGACACGCATGCTGTTCTCGCCGGTCCAGTCACCGGTGTGCAGGACGAAGCCGCGTGCGTTGTCCATCGGGCCGCCCGAGGTCAGGCCGATGATCCGCGCGGGCGGGTTGGGAGCGACTTCGAGTTGCTTGAGCAGGTCGGCGAAGCTCGGCTGCTCCAACGGACGGTTGAGTATGATGCCCATGGCGCCCTGGGCGTTGTGCAGGCAGAGAAAGATGACGCTCCGCTCAAAACGTTCGTCTCCCATGCTGGGCATGGCGATGAGGACGTTGCCGGCCAGCGGGGGGATGTCGGTTTCGGGCGCAGCAGGCGCCTTGCGGCGACGATCGGCCCCTTGGGCGGGAATGGATCGCGAACGGGGCTGACGGTCCGAGGGCGTGCGCGGATATCTTGAAACCATCTTGGTAATGTTGGCGCATATCATGTTGGGTGCAAGCGCCGCGCTTGTCCCGGGCTCACCCAGGCGCCACGAGGCACGCGGGCTTGCGTGACAGGTGGCGTAGTCGAGGCTAGGAGTCCGTTTCGGAAGGCCGCACATCGTGGCCGCGAGCATAGGAAGCGAACCGAGATGAGCCAGATCAAGGTCGGCGAGACCATCCCTTCGATGAAACTCATGGCCGCTACCGCCGAGGGCCCGAAGGAGGTCTCCACCGACGACCTTTTCAAGGGCAAGACGGTGATGTTCGCGGTGCCCGGCGCATTCACGCCGACCTGTAGCATGAAGCATCTGCCCGGCTTCGTGCAGCATGTGGCCGATTTTCGCGCCAAGGGCGTGGATAAGATCGTGTGCGTGGCGGTGAACGACGTGTTCGTGATGGGCGCGTGGGCCAAGGAGCAGGGCGTGACTGACGACATCCTCATGCTCGCCGATGGCTCGGGCGCGTTCACCAAGGCGATGGGACTGGAACTCGATTTGGTGGCGCGCGGCCTGGGCGTCCGCAGCCAGCGCTACGCGATGGTAACCGAGGGCGGCAAGGTCGTGTCGCTGGCCGTGGAGCCGCCGGGTGGGTTCGACGCGACCCGCGCGGAAGCGGTGCTGGCGACGTTGTAGCCTCTCCAGGCGTGGGGTCGGCTGGCATACCCGGTCAGACCCCGGCCTGGGTCAACACGGCTTCGAGGTTCCGTCACGATAATTGGAGCACGGCCGGGTTCCTGATGACCACGGCGGCGGCGGGCGCGCCTTCGATCCCCGGCAGGATCTGACGGGCGGCGTATGAAGGCGTGGGAGTGGAGCAGAGTGTCGATGGGTATGTTCGCGAGGTCTTCGGTCGGTTCCCGGGCCGCGAGCCGTGATCGAGTGGCTGTTCAGTCTGTTGTCCGACCCCTTCTATACCCACGAGCCGGGCTCGCTGGCACGCGATCCCGGGGATGGACAGAACAGAACTTGCCGCTGGCGTTTCCAGCGGAGCCCGCAGCAACCGATACCCGTATGGAGGAACTGACATGAACAGTGAACCGAACCAGGCCAAGGACGAACTCGGCCAAAGAATCCTGAAGATCAAGAAGGCCAAAGGCTGGAAATGGAACGATATCGCGGCCAAGCTGGGCCACTCGCCGGTCTGGGTTTGCGCGGCGTGCCTGGGGCAGATGTCGATGACGCCGGAGACGGCCGCCAAGGCGGTCACGTTGTTTGGTCTCGACGACGCGGACGCCGATACATTGGAGCAGGCACCCTACCGGGGATCGCTTCCGACGCAGGTGCCGACCGATCCGCTGATCTACCGGTTCTACGAGCTGGTCTCGGTTTACGGCACCACGTGGAAGGAGATGATCCACGAGGAGTTCGGCGACGGCATCATGAGCGCTATCGACTTCGACATGACGATGGAGCGCCAGCCGGATCAGAAGGGCGACCGGGTAAAACTGGGGCTGAGTGGGAAGTTCCTGCCGTATAAGCGATACTGACGCTTTCCTGCTTTATGGTGCGGTGCAACACTCTAAGGCATGGAACAGATCGCAGTGCTCCTCGACCTCGTGCGGCGGCGTGTCGAGCAAGCCCAGGAAGACCCGTTCGGCAATCCGATCCTGTCGGTCGCGCTGTCGATCACGCGGATGCTGGACGAAGGGGAACTGGATTTCCCGGCCCTGGGCGCCATTGCGCGCCGGTTGCGGGACCAGGCTTTCGTGGACCGAGCGGCGCGGATCTCGGCCTATGTCGGCGGGGTCGAAATGGAAGCCAACCGGACGGCCCTGGCGGCGGTGGCGCAAAACGTTTTGCGACCAGATCCCTCCGACAGTCCGGTTCCGTGGGCACAATACCGCGCTCGGGTAGAGCGGAGCCGATACGCGGTGGTGTTCACGGCGCACCCGACTTTCTCAATGCCTCGCGAAATTCTGACGGCACTGGCGAAGGCGGCCTGTGGCGAGCCGGCGCAAAGCTTCCGTAGCCATCGTCCCTCGGGCGTGACGCTGGAGGAGGAGTTCGCACAGGCCAATACGGCGATCGTCAATGGGCGCGACGCGCTCGACCTGTTCAACCGGGCATTGCTGAACTCCGGGCGCGCGGCGTGGCCCGACCGGTGGCACGAGTTGGCGCCACGGCCGATCATTCTGGCGAGCTGGGTGGGCTACGATACGGACGGACGGACCGATATCGGGTGGGCCGACACGATCCGGCTGCGGCTGCGGATGAAGCGGATGCAACTGGAGCGCATCGCGACGCAACTGGGACCGCTGGAGCACACCGAGGCGTTGCAAGCGCGGGTGGCGTTGGCCACGGACGCGGTGACGGCGCAGGAGACGGCATGTTCCCTGGCACACTCGCCGGACGAGGTGGCGACATTCGCACGCGTGCTGGTCGGGCGGCGCGATGACGCGCTGGTTACGCCCGAGCCGCTGCTGGCGCTGTTCGCCACAGCGATCTCGGCCGCAGAGGGGGACGCGCGGGTCGACCTGGCGGTGGTGCGCGCGGGGCTCGCAGCGCACGGGCTGTCGCTTGCGCACACGCACGTGCGGCTTAACTCCGCACAACTGCACAATGTCGTGCGGCAGCGACTCAACATCGTCGACAGCGTGGAGGACCCGTCGCATCGGCGGGCGTTGCTGGGCGCGATCAACGCGGCGCTGGACGACGTTGAGCCCGTGCCGGTCGATTTCGGGGCGCTGCTGGCGGAGCAGGCGTCGGCGGCGCGGTTGATGATGACGGTGGCGCAGATCGTGAAGCACATCGACGGCGCGACCCCGGTGCGGTTCCTGATCGCCGAGGCCGAAAGCGGCTACACGCTGCTGGCGGCGCTGTGGCTGGCGCGGTTGTTCGGTATCGAGAAGAACATCGAGATCAGCCCGCTGTTCGAGACCGCGGACGCGCTGGACCAGGGCGCGCGCGTTCTGGAGGAGGCGCTGCGGATCCCGCATTACCGCGCCTACCTACATGCGACGGGACGGCTTGCGTTGCAGTTCGGCTATTCCGACAGCGGCCGCTACGTCGGGCAGTTGGCGGCGAGCTACCTGATCGAGCGGCTACGTCTGAAGATCGCCGAAACGCTGTCGCGCTTCGGTGTGACTGGCGTCGAGGTGATCCTGTTCGACACGCACGGCGAGAGCATCGGGCGCGGCGCGCATCCGGGCTCCCTGGCCGAGCGGCTGAAGTATCTGTCACCCACCGCGAGCCGGCAAGCGTTGAGCCGTGCCAACCTGCCGGTGCGAGAAGAGAGCGCGTTCCAGGGTGGCGACGGATACCTGCTGTTCGGGACACCGGAATTGTCGCTGGCGACAGTGGCACGGATCGCCGAGCACGCGTTCCATCCGGCGGCCGGCCCAATCGAGGACCCGATCTACGCGGACTCTGATTTCGCGGCGGATTTCTTCGGCACCATCCGCGCGGAGATGGAGGGGCTGGTCGAGGATGCCGGATATGTCGCGTTGTTGGGAGCGTTCGGGCCGGCGCTGATCGACCGCACGGGCTCTCGTCCGGCGGCGCGGCAATCCGATGGGATGGGGGTGGCGACGGTGCGCCGCGTGAGCGATCTGCGGGCGATCCCGAACAACGCGATATTGCAACAGATCGGATGGTGCGCGAACACGCTGCAAGGTATCGGCACGGCGGCGGCACGCCATCCCGAGAGCTTCACGGACCTGCACGAACGTAGCCGGCGGTTTCGTCGCGCGCTTGATCTGGCTGAGCATGGGCTGCGGCATTCCGATCTGGACGTGCTGCGCGCAGTGACCGGGACGCTCGATCCAGGTAGCTGGCTGGACCGGGCAGCGCACACGCGGCGGCCGGGCCGACGCGAAGCGCTGACGGCGGTGGCACGGGCATTGGAGCGGCTCGATTTGGGTGCGCCGACGCGGGCGATGTTCCGCCGCGTACAGGCGGATCACCTGGCGTTGCGCGTGACCTGGCCCGAGGCGCCGCGCATGGCGGTACGCGAGATGCTGCTGCACGCGCTGCGGCTGGCGATGATCCACCAAATCTGGCTGCTGGGGGTGGAGATACCCGATTTCTCGCCGCGCCACGGGCTGACCCGGCTGGGTCTGGAGGCGGCGCTGCTCCGCCTTGAGGTGCCTGCGGCGTTGCAGGTGCTGGGCGA
>JANXXW010000123.1 GCA_025350425.1 Rhodospirillales bacterium | reverse complement strand
GCGGCGCTGGACGCGGCCGGATGGATCGCGCCCGATGCGCTGGTCGTCGCCGAGATCGGCGAGGCCGAGACATTCGATCCGGCTTTCGAATTGGTCATGGAACGGCGCCACGGCGCGGGGAAGATGGCGGCATGGCGGCATCGCCCGTAATCAGCGCATCAAGCAGTTGTCGATCACCACCGTGGGCTTTGCCTCCGCTGCTGCGGTCCAGGCCGCCCAGACCCGCATCCTGGCCCCGCTGGAACCGGCGGAGCGGTACGAGTTCCTTCGTCTCGTCTCCAAGCTGGCGCAGCTCAACAACGAATTCTGTCGTGCGCCGCTGGCCGCTATCGGGTAGAACGGTACCCCCTGGCTGCATGGCGGTCCCCCTGCTATGGTAGTAGCCCGATTCAGCGCGCCGCCCGGCCGGCAGAGGAATGAGACAATGAAGTTTAAGGCCGACCGTGCCACGTTGCTCAAGGCCCTCGCGCATGTGCAGAGCGTGGTCGAAAAGCGCAACACCATCCCGATCCTCGCCAACGTCATGATCTCGGCGGCCGGGGGCACCCTGACGCTCACCGCCACCGACATGGAGATCGCCATCGTCGAGGAGGTCGGCGCCAGCATCACCCGGGACGGCAAGTGCACCGCCCCCGCCGCGACGTTGTATGAGATCGTCCGCAAGCTGCCCGACACCGCCGAGGTAGAGCTGGAGCATGGCGGCGGCGACTCGCAGTTGGCGCTGCGGGCCGGGCGCTACGCCACCAGCCTCGTGGTGCTGCCGACCGAGGATTTCCCGTCCATGACGGCGGGCACGCTCCCCTGTAAGTTCGCGCTCGGCGCCAATACGCTGCGCGCACTGATCGACCGCACCCGCTTCGCCATCTCCACCGAGGAGACGCGCTACTACCTCAACGGCATCTACATGCACGCCGCTGACCAGGATGGCGGCAAGGTGTTGCGCGCGGTTGCAACCGACGGACACCGTCTCGCCCGCGTGGAGGAGCCGCTCCCCGAGGGCGCCGCGTCGATGCCTGGCGTGATCGTGCCCCGCAAGACCATCAACGAACTCCGCAAGCTGCTGGATGAGGTCACCGGAGAGGTGGAGGTAGCGCTTTCCGACACCCGCATCCAGTTCAAGGCCGGCACGATCACGCTCACCAGCAAGCTGATCGACGGCACTTTTCCCGAGTACGAGCGCGTCATCCCGCGCGACAACGATAAGATCCTGCGGGTCGGCAAGAAGGATTTCTCCGATGCGGTGGGCCGTGTCTCGGCCATTTCGTCAGAGCGCTCGCGCCCGGTGAAAATGTCCCTCGCCCGCGACCTGCTTGTGCTGTCGGCGGCCAGCCCCGAGCAGGGCACCGCCACCGAGGAGCTGGACGGCGACCGCGTGCGCTACGAGGCCGGCCCACTCGAAATCGGCTTCCAGGCCCGCTACCTCAACGACATCACCGACCAGATCGACAAGCACGTCGAGTTCCTGTTCTCAGACGGCGCCGCTCCCACCGTAGTGCGCGACGCCGACGACACCAGCGCGCTCTACGTCCTGATGCCGATGCGCGTCTAAGCCGGGCGTGCCTGATACGGGTCTCAGGCTGGTCCGGCTCACGCTTACCGAGTTCCGTAACTACCCGAGCCTGAGTTGGCAGCCCGGTGCGCGTATTTCGGTGCTGTGTGGCCCGAACGGCAGCGGGAAAACCAACCTGCTGGAAGCCATATCCCTGTTGGTTCCGGGTCGTGGCCTGCGCGGCGCGCGGATCGCTGAGTTGGCGCGCAAGGTTGAGCCCATGTCGGGCACCTGGGCCGTAGCGGGGCGTTTCGCCACCCCGACAGGCACCGTGGATATCGGCACCGGCACGCCCCCGGACGGCCCGCCAGACCGTCGCGTGTTCCGCCTCGACGGTGTTGCGCCGCGCAGCCAGGCGGAACTGGCGGCCCATGCCAGTGCCGTGTGGCTGACACCCCAGATGGACCGGCTGTTCCTAGAGGGCGCTTCCGGCCGCCGCCGCTTCCTCGACCGCCTGGTGTATGCCTTCGAGCCCGGACATGCCCGCGAGATCGCGGCGCACGACACTGCGATGAGCCAGCGCAACCGCCTGCTCGCCGGGGGCCGTGCCGACCCTGCATGGCTCGCTGGACTGGAGGATGCCATAGCGAGGCACGCAGTCGCTGCCACGGCCGCCCGCGCCGGCCTGGTCATCCGCTTGAACGCGACGCCACGGGACGGGGGCTTTCCGCAGGCGCGCATTACCCTGATCTGTCCGATCGCCGATCGACTGGCCGCCAACTCCGCGCTTGCGGTCGAGGATTGGCTTCGCCACGGCCTCGCCGATGCGCGAGCGGTGGACGCAGCCGCTGGATCGGCCTCGCTCGGTGCTCAACGCGCCGACATGGGCCTGGCCGACGCTGCTACCGGACTTCCGGCTGCCCAGGCCAGTACCGGCCAGCAGAAGGCGCTGCTGATCGGCATCATCCTCGCCCATGCCGGTCTGCTGACCCATGTCCGGGGCACCGCGCCATTGCTGTTGCTGGATGAGGTGGCGGTACATCTCGACGCCGACCGCCGCGTCGCGCTGTTCGCGGCCTTGGTGTCCTCGCCGGCGCAAATATTCCTCACCGGCACCGACGCCGATGTGTTCGCACCCCTTCGCGGGATCGCGGAAAGCCTGCAAATCGGCAATGGAGCGTTGATTTCCTGAGCCGCGTTACGCGGTGTGCGCCGACGCGCGCGCGTGCTATATATATGTCAGTTGTACCACAATTTTGCTCCGGAGACTCCCGTCGGCATGTCTGATCCCGCCGCGACGCCCACCGATTCCGAAAACTACGATGCCTCCTCCATCTCCGTGCTGCGCGGCCTTGATGCCGTGCGCAAGCGCCCCGGCATGTATATCGGCGACACCGATGACGGCTCCGGCCTGCACCACATGGCGTTCGAGATTATCGACAATGCCGTAGACGAGGCCCAGGCCGGCTTCGCCCACCGCGTCACGCTCACGCTGAACGGCGATGGCAGCGTGACCGTTGTTGATGACGGGCGCGGCATCCCGACCGACATCCACGCCGAGGAAGGCATCTCCGCCGCCGAAGTGGTGCTCACGCGGCTGCACGCTGGCGGCAAGTTCAATCAGAACTCCTACAAGGTATCCGGTGGCCTGCACGGGGTAGGCGCCGCCGTGGTGAACGCGCTGTCGGAATGGATGGAGGTCCGCATCTGGCGCGACGGCCAGGAACACTTCATCCGTTTTGAGCATGGCGACTCCGTGGCGCCACTGAAGCTGGTTGGCCCGGCTGACCACGCGAACGGCACCGAGGTGACGTTCAAGCCGAGCACCGGCACCTTCACCAAGGTAGAGTTCGAGTTCTCCATTATCGAGCGCCGCCTGCGGGAGTTGGCGTTCCTCAACTCGGGACTGGAGATCCAGATACGCGACGAGCGTCATGCCCCGGCTGTCGAAGTCAATTTCTGCTTCGAGGGCGGCCTGGTCGCCTTCGTCGAGTGGCTCGATCGCTCAAAGGTGCCGGTGTTCAGGCCGCCGATCAGCGTCACCACGGCGGATGACGCGGTGGGCATCCGGGTCGAGTTCGCACTGTCGTGGAACGACAGCTTCCACGAGACAATGCTATGTTTCACCAACAACATACCCCAGCGCGACGGCGGCTCGCATCTCGCCGGCTTCCGCCAGGCGCTTACCCGGGTGGTGACGAAATACGCCGAGGGTATGGGCAAGAAGGACTCTGTCCAGCTCACCGGAGACGACATGCGTGAGGGCATGACGGCGGTGCTTTCGGTGAAGGTGCCGGATCCGAAATTCT
>JANXXW010000115.1 GCA_025350425.1 Rhodospirillales bacterium | reverse complement strand
CGCGCCAGCGGCGTCACGGTCCCGTCCGCGTTGACGCGGGCCAGGACCCGCCCGCCCTCGTCATCGTAGGTGGCGAACAGCGTGACGCCGTCGCCGTGCCAGGCGAGGCTCTCGATGCTCCGGTCAAAGCCGGGCAACACTTCGCGTGGCTCCCCGCCGCGCAAATCCATCACGAACGCGATCCGCCGCTCGGCGCTGCGTCCCAGCGGCGCCACGCCGGTGAACGCGATCCGGTGGCCGTCCGGGCACACCGCGATCGCCCCCTGTTGCCCCGGACGCTCGGTCAGCCGGCGCACCGCGCCATCCAGGACCGAGACCGCGTAAACATCGCGCTCGTCCTGCGCCTGGTCCCAATCCGGCCGCCTTGTCGCGGCCAGCAGCAACTCGGTGCCGTCCACCGTCCAGCCGAGATCGGCCGGCCGCACGAACCCGCTGGACCACACGCCCTGGGTCAGTTGCCTGGGCGGGGCGTGCCCATCGGCCGGTGCCACCATCACCTGAAACCCGCCATCGGCGAGATCGCCCACCGTGTCATGGCGCCACAACAGCCGCTCGGTCACCGCAAAGGCTGGTGCCCAGTTCGCCCCATCCGGCGCCTGGGGCAGTTCGAGCCACCCCGGCGGCGGTGCGTCCACATGCGCCTGCCACGCCAGCTGTGTGCCATCGGGCGACCATGCGAGGTCGCGCAGCGCGGTGGCGCCTTCTGCGAGCACACGAGCCTGCCCGGTGCCGAAATCATGCACCACGACCGCGCTGGCGGTGCCGTCGCGCAGGAAATAGGCGAGGCGAGTGCCGTCCGGTGACCAGCGCGGCCCTGACGCTCCGGCGCTTTCCGGCATCTCATGCCACTCGCGCCGGTCCTCCGAGACCATCAGCACGTTGACGCGGCGGTCGATGGTTGGGTCGCGGCGTGTCAGCACGAAGCAGAGTCGCGCGGCATCGGGCGAGATCTGCGCGTCCGATGCGTGGCGGAACGCGAAGGCGTGCGCGATAGGGTCAAGACGGGTCATGGCGCGTCCTCGAACCGCACGCGTTCCGCGTAATCGCGGCGGATGTCCTGCAGCGCGCGGGCGGTCTGCCGCCGTTGCTCGCCCTCGCAGACCGGGCGGTCGATGGTCGAGACCATTTCTCGCGTCACCTTCAGGACGGAGGCGTCCATCGCCCAATGCGAGGTGAACCGGAAGCCATCGCCCACGACCTCCCGATCTTTTGGCAGGCGCGCGATCTTGCGGCCTTCCGGCAAGGTGAGCGACAGCTCCTCGAGCTGTCGTCCGCCGAAGCACGGCGTGGGTTCACTCGGGGAAAGGTCGCGGACACTCAAGGGTCCGATCAACCCGTCACCGGGGCGCGCCAGCATCCGCAGCCCGGTCGGCAGCGCGAACTCCCCGCCATCCATCATTCGTGTATCCGGTTTCAATGAGTATCTCCCGTTGATCCAGGCGGCAGCCTCCAAGGTTCCGGACGGGGCCGTTTCCAAATGCCCGGTTCCGTCCAACCCCAGCGCCTTGAGCTGCTTTTCCGCCATGCCGTCCGCGCCATCGACCGCGATCCCCCGCGCGACGTGCCGCAAGGTGACCCCGTAGGCGCCCGTTGCATCGGTGCGGGACTGTCCGTCGATGCGGCCATCCGGCGACAGCGTCGCGACCGCGCGCATGGTTTCACTGTTGCTCGCCTGATCGGCCAACGGCGTGCGGCGGACGGCTGGCCCGGACTCCACTGCCAGCACCACAGGCTTGCCGTATTCGGCAAACCCCAGCACCCCGAACGGCGCCACCCCCATCGTCGTGTCCGCATACAGGTCGAATTCGGGAATGTAGGTGATGATGTGGTCCAGGCCGACCGTCGAAGGTACTTTGGTGAGAGTGTAGCCGTTGCCGGAGTTGATCAGAGCGCCCACGCTCGGGATGCCTTTGGCGCGCAACAGCGTCTCGAACAGCACGACATGGTCCTTGCAATCGCCATATCCGTTGGCAAGCACGGCGTCTGCCGCGTGGGGTTCGAGGGCGCCATTGGCGAGGAACACCGCGACATAGCGGATGTGCAGACTTACCCATGTGTAAAGCCGCTCCGCCTGTTGCCGGCGGTCGGTGGTCCCGGCGGTGATCTCGTCCGCCAGGGCCTGCGTTTTCGGCGTGACCGCGGCTTTAGGATCAGCGAGTTTGCGATAGGCCCGGCCCAGCGTTTCCCAGTCCTGCATCGTGCTCATGACGATGTGCGGCGCACGCTCGAATGGGGCAATCGCGGTGGGGGTGGGCGGCAGCGCGTCCGGTGCACGATAATCCCAGGTGTAGGTCGTGGTCCCGCCCGCCTCGGCTGTCGTGAGCGTCGGCCCAAGCGTATCGACCCGCAGCTGCATCGCCGTCGGCACATGGACGCTCACATGGACGTGGTCGTAGGCCAGAGTGCGGGGATAGGCGTAGGTGGCCTGGAACAGGCCTGGAAGTTGCGGCACCCGGATCTGGCGCCGGGCGGTCAGCACCATGGTGTCCCCTCCGGCGACCTCGGGAAACACCACGGTCTTGCGCCTTCGATCGCTGAACATCGGGGCACCCGTGGCGACAGGTTCGGCCTGCTCTTGGATCGCCGCGGGCGAGACCGCGATCCGGCGACCGTCCGGCTTGAGAGTATAGGCCTCGACGACCTCCATGGTTTCCATGCTCGGGCTGAACGACAGCGGTATCTGTGCCACCTGCGCCGCCGCCACATCGTTCGCGGCATAGAGTTCCTGATGGATCGTCTGCTCCGCCGTCCCGTCCGGCTGCACCACGATATCGACCATGGTGGCCTTGAAGATCACCGAACTCGCTGCCGCTGCGGGGCGGCAGGGTGCGAGGCTTACCGCGAGCGCCGCCGCGACGATGAGGGATGAGACCCGCGGTTCCATAGGCACTCCGGTTGGATGGGACCCACCCAGGGTATCGGGCCCGAACACATCTATCCAGCTTTCAAACCGCAACGGCTGACTTTCGCTGGATTTCAGCCTATCTGTAAGACATGACCGACACGCCCATTTCGCTGATCCGCAACTTCGCCATCATCGCCCATATCGACCACGGGAAATCCACCCTGGCCGACCGGCTGATTCAATCGACCGGTGCCATCTCCGCCCGCGATATGACGGCGCAGGTGCTCGACAACATGGAGCTGGAGAAAGAACGCGGCATCACCATCAAGGCGCAGACGGTGCGCCTGTCCTATCCGGCGAAGGATGGCAAAACCTATACCCTGAACCTGATGGACACGCCGGGGCATGTCGACTTCGCCTACGAGGTCAGTCGCAGCCTCGCGGCCTGCGAAGGCTCCCTGCTGGTGGTGGACGCGAGCCAGGGCGTCGAGGCGCAAACACTGGCCAACGTCTACCAGGCGATCGAGGCCAACCACGAGATCGTGCCGATCCTGAACAAGGTCGACCTGCCCGCCGCCGAACCGGACCGTGTGAAGCAGCAGATCGAGGACGTGATCGGCATCGACGCGTCCGACGCGGTGATGATCAGCGCCAAGACCGGCCTTAACATCGAGGGCGTGCTGGAGGCGCTGGTGACGCGCCTGCCGCCACCCGTGGGCGACCCGGACGCGCCGCTGACGGCGCTGGTGGTGGATAGCTGGTACGACCAATACCTCGGCGTGGTCATTCTGATCCGGGTCAAGGACGGCCGCCTGAAGAAGAGCCAGAAGGTCCGCATGATGTCCCAGGGCTCGACCCATGTGATCGAGCAGGTCGGCGTGTTCTCGCCTGGCATGGTCCAGGTGGAGGACCTCGGGCCGGGCGAAATGGGCTACATCACGGCGGCCATCAAGACGGTCGCCGACGTGGCCGTGGGCGATACCATTACCGACGACCGCCGCCCCGCCACCAAGGCGTTGCCGGGGTTCAAGCCGTCCATCCCCGTGGTGTGGTGCGGCCTGTTCCCGGTGGATGCCGACGACTTCGAGCACCTGCGCGACAGCTTGGGCAAGCTGCGGCTGAATGACTCGAGTTTTCACTATGAGGCGGAGACGTCGGCAGCGTTGGGCTTCGGCTATCGCTGCGGGTTCCTCGGGTTGCTGCATTTGGAGATCATTCAGGAGCGGCTGACCCGCGAGTTCAACCTGGACTTGATTGCGACGGCGCCCAGCGTCGTCTATCGCATCCACACCACCAAGGGTGCGATCGAAGAACTGCACAACCCGGCCGATATGCCGGAGGTGATGAAGATCGACCACATCGACGAGCCCTGGATAC
>JANXXW010000090.1 GCA_025350425.1 Rhodospirillales bacterium | reverse complement strand
GGATGAACGCGCGATCGTCGAGGCACAGCGGATCGTATGTGAGGAAAACCTTGAGGCTACGAATGCCCTCGCTCACGACCTGGGGGATTTCCTTCCAGATCACGTCGTCGGTGGCATCGGTGATGATCTGGTGGAAGCTGTAATCCACCATCGACTGGCCCGCGCGCCGCCGGTATTCCGCCAACGGCTCCAGGATGCCGGCGCCCTTGAACTGGGTGGAGAATGTCACGACCGAGGTGGTGCCGCCCACCAGGCACGATCGGCTACCGGTCTCCCACGTCTCCTCGTCGGCACCACCGCCCTGCTGTAACTGCTCGATGTGGCAATGCGTGTCGACGCCGCCGGGCATCACCAGCAGTCCACCGGCATCCAGCGTCTCGCCCCCCTCCAGGCCTTCGCCGATCGCCACGATGCGCCCGCCGCGTATGCCGACATCGGCGCGAAACGTGTCTGCCGCGGTCACTACGGTACCACCACGCACGACAAGATCGAATTGAGACAAGGGCCAAGCTCCTGTATGACAGCCTCGCTTTTGCCCGCAACCCGGCACCGCGACAAGCAGAGGCTCTGGCTGGGCGGGGCGATCGCTCTAAAAACTTCGTCATCGCGAGCACGAGTCGCCGCCGGGCGGTTTGGCGATCCCAGGCGGGGGCGATCCCAGGGGTGGCGACGCCTGTAACGCTGCCCTGGGTCGACGCGTGGGCAAATGGCTCCTCGCGGTGACGAACGTCTCGGCTGCAAGCGACTGCGCTGTTGACCTGGGCAGGGGACGCCGTAGCATCGGGCTCGAGTTCAGCTTCAGGAGTGCCGGATGCGCCTCGCAAATCCGCGCATACGCGTGGCCTCCAGCCTCCTCACCATCCGCTTCGACGGCAGATCCATCCCTGCCCTGGAAGGCGAGACCATCGCCGCCGCCCTCTCCGCCGCCGGCATCCTCGCCTATCGCCACACCGCCAGCGGCGCCCCGCGTGGCCTACATTGCGGGATGGGGGCGTGCTTTGACTGCGTGGTGACCGTCGATGGCCGCATCGGCCGGCGCGCCTGCATCGAAAAGGTGGCCGATGGCATGCAGGTCACTGGCGCGGCCCCGGCCGAACTCGCCCCCCTGGCACCCGAACCGGCCCGCGAGACCGCCGGAGACCGCGCGTGCGATATCCTGATCGTGGGCGCCGGTCCCGCCGGGCTGGCGGCAGCCATCGCGGCGGCGGAAGCGGGCGCCTCCGTCATCGTGCTGGACGAACGCGACGCGCCCGGCGGCCAGTATCACAAGCCGCTCGCCTCCAGCCACGCCAGCGCCACTCCGGATGCCCAGTTCCGCGAGGGCAGTGCGCTCCGCGCGAGGGCCGAGCGTGCCGGCGCGCTGATCGAGACCGGGGCCACCGTATGGGGCGCATTTGGCGCCCAGGAGATCGCCACGGTCCTGCGCGGCATCGCCGTCACGTTCCACCCACGCCGGCTGATTCTGGCGACCGGAGCCCATGAACGCCCGGTTCCCCTGCCCGGCTGGACCTTGCCGGGCGTGATGACCACCGGTGCGCTTCAGACCCTCGCCCGCGCCCAGCGCGTCTCCCCGGGCCGCCGCGTGCTGATCGCGGGGAATGGCCCGCTCAACCTGCAACTCGCCTGCGAATTGCTCGCCGGCGGGGCCGAGATCATGGCCGTGGTCGAAGCCGCCGCACGGCCCGGCGGGCGCACCCTCCGCCAAGCCTGGGCGATGCTCAGCGCCGCGCCCGCCATCGCCCGGCAGGGCCTCGGCTACCTCGCGACCCTGCGCCGTGCCAGCGTGCCCGTGCTGTGGGGCAGCCAGGTCGTCGCCTTCGAAGGCGACACAATGTTTGCCGCCGCCCGGATCGTCACGCCCACCGGCGAGCGGCGCATCGCCGCCGATGTCGTCGCCATCAATCTCGGCTTCCAACCCGAAACCGGCCTCGCCCGCGCGCTAGATGTGCCGCACCGCTACATCGATTCCGGCCTCGGCCACCTCGCCACCGAGGCAGACACGGATGGCCGCACCACCGTCGAGGGCGTGTTCGCCATCGGCGACGGCGCCAGCCTCGGCGGTTCCCGCGTGGCGCTCCAACGCGGCCGCCTCGCGGGCCTCGCCGCCGCGCGGGACCTCGGTTTTACGGCCCCCGACGAACCCGCCGTCCATGCCGCCCTGGCCCGCGCCGTCGCCTTCCAG
>JANXXW010000077.1 GCA_025350425.1 Rhodospirillales bacterium | reverse complement strand
TTTCATACTCCTGGAAGCCGTCACCGTCCCGGTCGCCGTAACGGTCGATCCAGTCGAGGCAACCTTCGGCCACTGGAAGCTGCCGTTGGATCAGCTCGCGGTCTCCGGTCCAGCGCCAGGCGGTGTGCAGCAGCATGAGATAGAGCGGCGTGGCGTCGGCGGTACCGAAATAAGGTGTGTGCGGGATCAGCTTGAAATGTGCCAACTCGCCATGGCGCATCTCGTGCAGGATCTTGCCGGGTTCGGCGTCGCGGTAGTTGTCGGTGACGTGGGATTGGCGGGAGCCGAGCACCTGAAGGGTGCCACGCGCGAATTCGGTTGAGACCATGGCGGACTGCATGGAGACGATCAGGCTGTCGCGGCCGAACAGGGCGGTGAACCAGGGCAAGCCGGCGGCGGGCACCACGTAATGATGGCCGTCTTCCTCGACAGACAGACGCAGCGAGATCATGTCGTCCACCGCCTGGCGGAACAGGCGGTAATATTCCTCGTTGGTGGTGGTGATCTTGGTTGCTGCCGCCCGCCAGACGGTGAGGCTGCGGCCGGGGCGGGAGTTCAGATAATCCTCGATGCAGGCTTTTGGCGCCTTGATCACCGTGGCCCCATCCTCCAGATCGTAATGGATGCAGCCGTGCCATACGGCGCCCGGAGCGAGGGTGATGTCGAAACTGATACGGCCGTTGGCGTAGACCGCGCGGCAGTCGGCATGGCACGAGATCAGGAGGCCGCGGTCGAAATCCTGGTTTTCGTATGCCGTGCGAAGCGTCTGGCCGGCTTCGTCCCACGTGCTGGTGATGCGGCCGCGACGGACGAACTGGCTTGATTTCACCTCGAATACGTCGGCGAAGTCACTGCGAGGCGCGATTTCGAGACTGAATCTGACGGGCTTGAGACTAAAGTTGGTAAGGTCCAGATCCTCGTGAATGCCACCTTCGATCCAGCGACCGATGACAAGTCCCATCGCGTGCTCGGGGATATTGCCGTCCTGGGTCGTGATCTTCGAGTTGGTCAGGAAAACGCGAGCCGCGAAATGGCTGATCGCCGCGCTGTTCAGCAACAGCCAGCTCTCGCCGTTGGCATAGACGGACCAGTTGCTCAGCAGCCGCGTGTCGTTGAACATCAGCCCCTTGGAGCTGGACAGCGACAGCGAGCCATCCAGCTCCGTCGCCCAAACGGTCTGTCCGTCGTGAATGACAAGTTGCGGCGGGCCGACGGTGATTTCTAAGGGCATTTGCCTCCCTTACGCGACGGGTACGCTGGGTCAAGCCTACTGGCCGGCGCCCAGGAACCGTGAAATGCCCGGGCAGGAAAGGAAGGGTGAACTGTGACAACGGCAACGTGATCCTCAGGCGGTTGCGAGGTCTGCCTTCAGCCGCTTTCGACGCTGGCTCGTGTCCGGAAGGCCGAACCACACCATGACGCATGCTGACACCGCGAAACCGGCCAAGGTCAGATAAGCTGCCTGGTCGCCCAAATTGTCGGCCACATAACCGGCGATGGTAGTGCTAAGGGTGGCGCCAATGCCGACCGCGAGGCCGACGATGCCCATTCCCAGGCTGAAACGGCCGCTATCATGGGTGACGTCGGAGACGATCAGCGGGATCATGAGGCCGAGCACGGCGGCGGTGACGCCGTCGAACGCCTGATAGCCGACCTTCATCCATGCGCTGCCGCCGAGCGCGAACAGCAGGATGCGGACGGGTAACAGGCAAAAACCAAGCATCAGGATCTGGCGGCGGCCCCAACTTTCCGCGAGGTCACCGAGGCGGACGGAGATAAGGGCGGCGATCATCTGTGGCACCGCGATGCTGGCCGCCACCAGGATGCCCGCCATCTTGCCGCTGCTTTCCGTGAAGCCGTGTGCGGCGATGTTCAGAACCGCCGCGTTGCCGAGCTGAAACAGCATGATCGACACCGCGAATGCGATGAGGCCGGGATCCCTCGGCAGGTCCTTGCTGCGTCGTGGCGTGTCGCGCTGTCTGTGTTTTGGCACGGCGGAGAACGCGCCGGTGCGGTTCGGCGCGTTTTCGAGGTCTTCGCGCTTGATCATCTGCATGGAGATGATCGCCATGACGCCAAACCCGGCGCCGAGGTAGAACACTGAACTGTAGCCAAGCCAGCCCCCCACGCTGCCGAGCAGCAACGCGGTCAGTCCCGAGCCAAGCGCGCGTGACCGCACGTTCTCGCCCAGGCGCTGGCCAAGCTTTTCCTGGTTGGCCAGCGCGAGCGTCAGCGCCGCGACGGCTGGGGTGATGACGGCCGCGGACACGCCGTTCAGCGCCTCGGCCACGAATACCGGCAAGCGGAACGGCAACCAAACCAGCATGAGCAACGAAGCGATAATACCGACGAACCCAATGCCGGTGATCACACGCTTGCCCGCCAGCGCGTCAACCAGCGAGCCTGCCGGCACCTGGGCAACCATGGCACCGACGGTACCCACGCTGAGCGCCACGCCGATCTCGCCTTGGGTCCAGTTCCGGGTCAGCAGGAACAGGGACACGAATGGACCAAAGCCGGTCAGCATGTCGGCCAGGAAGAAGTTCGTCCAACTAAGTGCGGCGAGGCTGCGCTTGGAGGCGACGTGCGGCAGGTTCGGTCGAGCAGGGAATACAAAGGCTTTGCCCGCCAGAAGGCGGGGATCATATCTCATCTAGCGTCTCTCTCAGCCGATTAGCCCAGGCTTTTGCTCGCCATCTCGAACGTCCCGGCGCTCAGCCCAGCGGTTGCAAGAACGCGTTCGATCTCAGCGCGCATGAGTGCCTGGCGCGGGAGGTCGTATCGCCGCCACTGGCCTAGCGGTTGCACCATGCGGGCGGCCATTTGGCCATTCATGGGATCAAGCGTCAGCACCATGTCAGACAGAAAACGGTAACCGGAGCCGTCAATCGCATGGAACAGCGAGGGGTTGCCCGAGGCGAACGCGGAGATGACCGAACGGGCGCGGTTCGGGTTGCGGAGGTCGAAGTCAACATGCCCGATGAGAGCACGGACGTCAGCGCGGCGACTCATGGCCTGGATCGCGAACCATTTGTCGAGCACCAGGTCGTCGTGCCGCCAGCGGGCGTGGAAGGCGGCCAGAGCGGTATCCTCGTGGTCGGCCAGCACCGAGAGGGCGGCGAGGCTGTCGGTCATGTTGGGTGCGGCCGCAAACTGGGCGAGAGCGAGGGGCGCGTCGTCGAGCCGGCCGAGGCATGAGTTGCGGAGCGAGCGGGCACCGATGTCGTCGATTCCGGCAAGGCGCAGATACGTGGCGCGGAGAAGTCCGTCCAACTCCCGCGCGATCCCCTTGCGAACGAAATCGCGCGCGGTGTGGATCGCGCCCACGTCGACGACCGACATCTGGTCCGCGAGGTAATGTTCGCCCGGCAAAGCGAGCGCTTCGGCGGCGAAGGCGGGATCGGGATTGGCGAGAGCGGCTTCGGCCATCTCGACGAGGCCGGCATTCATCGCAGGGGTTTCACCGCGTTGGATGGATGCGATCAGGTCCAACAGAACGGCGGTCGCGTATTGCTGGCCGCTGTCCCATTTCACGAAAGCGTCGCTGTCGTGGGTGGCGAGGAAGCGCAGTTGCGACTGGGTCAGCCCGTGCAGCTTCACCGGCGCCGAGAAGCCGCGCAGGAGGGAGGGCACCGGCCGCGCGGGCATGTTCTCGAAGGTGAGCGTCTGTTCCGGCCCGGAGACGATCTCGAGCTGAGGCGGCAGCAGGTC
>JANXXW010000012.1 GCA_025350425.1 Rhodospirillales bacterium | reverse complement strand
CGGCGCTGCAGCGCTGGACCCGGCTCAACGCAACCGTAAAGCGTGAGGTGGACAACGCCCTGGCGCCCGACGTGGCCGATGAGGTGATGCTTTATCAGATGATCGTCGCGGCTTGGCCGCTCGGTCTGGCGGCTGACGATGCCGAGGGTTTGGCGGCATACCGCGAGCGGCTGGCCGCATGGCAGGAAAAGGCGCTCCGCGAGGCCAAAAGGCACTCCGAGTGGGCGGCGCCGAATGTCGATTACGAGTCGGCCTGCCGTGATTTTCTGGCACAATGCATCGACCCAACCCGCTCCGCCCCCTTGGCGCGGGAACTGCACGATTTCGCCAACCGGATCGCGGTGGCGGGCGTGGTAAACAGCCTTACGCAGACGCTACTTCGACTGACCATGCCGGGTGTTCCTGATCTGTATCAAGGTACCGAGTTCTGGGATTTCTCACTCGTCGACCCCGATAACCGCCAGCCGGTCGATTACGACGCACGGGCGGTCTCGTTGGAGGCGGCAGACGCACCAGCCGCACTGTTGGGTAACTGGGTCGATGGAAGGGTGAAGCAGGCGCTTATTGCCCGCGTACTAAACCTTCGTGCGCGCGTGATGGGCCTATTCGCGCAAGGCGCCTACGTGACCTTGAAGGTGGAGGGCGACCGGGCGGACAGCGTGGTCGCATTCGCGCGTATTCACGAAGGACGCGCGGTGATTGTTGCCGGCACACGCCTCGCGGCCCAAATACTGGGTGGCGCGACGCACCCGCTCGTTCCATCGGCGGATTGGAATGCAACTGCCATAATCTTGCCGCGTAATCTGGTTAACCGTAAGTGGGTCAACGTGTTGGGATCGTCAGCCGACGAAGCGGCCGGCGTTGTCGAGGCGGGTGGGCGTATGCTGGTGCGCGATCTATTCGCAAGGCTGCCAGTGGCACTGTTGGAGGCTTGATGAACCGTCTCGTCGTTGTGTCGAATCGTGTTCCGCGCCCGGAATCTGGCGCTCACGCTGGTGGACTGGCTGTCGCATTGGACGGCCTTATGGAAAGACGCGGTGGCTTGTGGTTTGGGTGGAGCGGCGATGTCTCCCCGACCGCGACCCAGACCCCGACGCGGATGGAGAGTGCCGGCGCGATCGACTTTGCGACAATAGATCTAACGCCTGACGAGCATGATCGCTACTACAACAACTTTTCGAATGGCGTGTTGTGGCCATTGTTGCATACGCTACCGGAATTGATGCGTTACGACCGGGCTGACGCGCGGGTTTATCGCAGCGTTAATGCGCGGTTGGCTGCTGCCCTGGTGCCGTTGCTGCGTCCCGACGACCTGATCTGGCTGCACGATTATCACCTGATGGCTATGCCGGCAGCGTTGCGGTCGCGCGGAGTGCAAAATCCTATCGGGTTCTTCCTGCATATTCCTTTTGCGAGTCCCGACGTGCTCGGTGCGGCCTCAGAGGTGGCAACCTTGGTGCGCGACCTGCTGTCCGCCGACTTGCTCGGTTTCCAGACAGATAACGATCTGGCGAACTTCGTGGCGTCGGCGCAGTCCTATGCCGGGGCCGAGGTCATAGATGCAAAGTTGCTGAAGTTCGGCACTCGGCGGATACGCCTTGGCGTGTTCCCCGTCGAAATCGACAGCCGACAATTCGCCTCGACAGCGGCGGAGATGGCGACGAGCGAGCCAGCGATACGGCTACGGCGCAGTCTTGACACGGAAACGATGTTGCTGGGGATCGACCGGCTCGATCCAACCAAGGGGATTCCGCAACGGCTCGCCGGTTATCGGCGCCTGCTGGAAAAGCATCCGCAGTGGAACGGCCGAGCGACCTTGGTGCAAATCGCCGCCACGTCGCGCCAGGAGGTTGGTTCCTATCAGAGTCTGCGCGCTATCCTGGACGCTGAAGCCGGCCGGCTGAATGCGGACCTCGGCGAGCCAGATTGGCAACCGCTGCGACTGGTCGCCCGCGCCTGCTCTCGTGAGGTCGGTGCCGCCTATATGCGCTCCGCGCGAGTTGGGTTGGTCACGCCGCTACGAGACGGAATGAACCTTGTGGCGAAGGAATTTGTGGCCGCCCAGGATCCGGAAAATCCCGGCGTGCTCGTGCTGTCCCGTTTCGCAGGTGCGGCACAACAACTTGATGCCGCGTTGCTGGTCAATCCGCACGATGCCGACATGGTAGCCGATGCGCTACACAGTGGCCTCACTATGAGCCTCGCTGAACGCAAAAGCCGGTGGCAGACGCTGTGGAATCGTATCGAGGATCGGACGCCGATCGCATGGGGACGCAGCTTTGTCGCTGCCCTTCTTCGTACCGCGACAATCGCTGCCGTGCCGCCGCTGCGCCAGTCGTTCAATAACATTCAGCAAATGGGTCCCGCGATGCCCGCACCTGCCAACAACACGGCACGTGAACGGCTAAACTGACGACGAGGTCGCCTCCGTGATGACCGTCGAGAAAATCTCGCCGGTGGTACCGTCGGCGATCCCCATATCGGTCACGTGAGGGCCAGGGTTACAGGCCAATGACGCTCCAACAATAGATTTGAAGGTGCGTAGTGGCGGCTTCCACTCGGCTACTTGATCGGCCGCGTGACGCAGGATACGGAAGGTATCGGCAACATCGCGCGTCGGTGCGTCGGAGATCAGGCCGCATATGGGAAGCGGTAGCAGGGCGCGAAGTTGGCCGTCAGAAGCGACGGCCATCCCTCCACCGACAGTGATAAGCGCGTTGGCTGCTTCTGCCATGTCGGCTGGCTCACGTCCGAACACCACGAGGTTATGCGAGTCGTGGGCCACCGTGGTGGCGAGCGCCCCTGTCCAGCTTCCCCAGTTTTCGAGCACGCCGATGATCGGAGTGGCCGGCGCGCGCCCATGCCGATGAATCACGGCCATCAGCAACACGCCGTCTGGTAGCAAGCATTCGCCATGCTCGACCGGCACGGTCAGTTCACCCCAGGTGGTAAAGCGGGGGGTGACGACGGTACGGAGGCGCACCGGTCCATCCACAGGGGCGCGAAGGCGAAAGTCTTCCGCCGTCATGGGTGGGAGACGCATCGTAGGCGGCGGAAGCGGCGGCGTTTCGAGGTGCGATTCCGCGGTGAGTCTCCCCGAGCGTGCGGCTATGACACCCGATACGACAACTTCCTCCACGAACATGCGCGTAAGATCGGAGAGGACGACCAGATCCGCGCGTCGTCCGGGCGCTATCAGCCCGAGGTCGCGGCGACCAATGCGAATAGCAGCATTCAGGGTCGCCGCCCGGAGCGCATCAATCGGCGGCAGGCCACGCTGCACAAGGCGGCGCAACACGTCGATCATGCCGCCCGCCTCCACGAGATCGTCGGGAAACACGTCGTCGGTGCAAATGGTGAGCGTGGATGGCAACGCGCCCAGCCCGCGCAAGGCAGCGACGGCGTCCGGCAAGATGTAATCGTGCGAACCGCGCAACTCGACGGTAAAACCCGCGCGTAGTTTCGCGAGCAGATCATCGCCCGAGGTGATCTCATGGTCGGACTGGATGCCGCCAGCGGCGAAAGCCTGGAGGTCGGCACCGGCCAGCCCACGCGCGTGGCCACACACGAGTTTGCTGCTGGACATGCCGGCGGCAACGATGTCGACCATATGCGGCTGGCGTTCCAATACGCCCCGCATATCCATCACCTCAGCCACTCCCGCAATCTCCGGCCAAGACAGCATCTCGGCCATCTCCGCCGCCTCGAACACGGCCCCTGCCCGCTCCAGGCCAGGGGCCGATGGCACGCAAGACGGCGCCAGCACAAGGATTCGGAGCGGGAGGCCGCGCGCGGCCTCGATCGCCCAGCGGACACCATCAAGGCCAAGCACGTTGGCCAGTTCGTGCGGGTCCCAGCAAATGGTCGTCGTGCCTTGCGGGACCACCGTCTCAGCATACCGGCGCGGGCTCACCATTGAGCTTTCGATATGGACGTGCGTGTCGATCAGGCCGGGGACGATGAACCGCCCAGTGGCCTGTAGATGCTCGGCGGCGTCGTTCCTGGTGGCTGGGGGATGAACGCTGGCAATGAGCGGGCCGACCATGCCGATATCGGCGGACCGCAATTCCCCGGTAGCGACATCCACCACGGTACCCCCAGTGATGAGAAGGTCGAAGGGCAACTGCCCGCGAGCGGCTTGTACGGCCCGGTCACGGAGCCCGGAAATGTCGAGGTCACGTGGTTCTTGCATGTAAACGAGTTTAGGTCGCTTAGATCTGGAGCGAGAAGGCCCCGCGAGCGTTGTTCGCGAGCGTATACGCACCAATATGACGTTATTAGCTCCTGAGAGGACGCCAAACCGGCCAAAATGCAGAATCGCGGCGAATGAAGAACAGTGATTGGGAGATCCCGAAAAACCTGCAGCCCAACCCCGACAACTACAAATTCGACCTCGAGCGCGTGCTGAGCTCGGTCGTTGGTGTACGAGCAAACGTGCCTGATGACGCGTTCACCGCCGGCACGCTGGGGACGGAGCGAACCGGCAACGGCGTTGTGTTCCGGGAAGACGGGATGGTGCTGACTATTGGCTACCTCATCACCGAGGCGGAAACGGTTTGGATCATTACGCCCGATGGGCGTGCAGTGCCGGGCCATGCGCTTGCATACGACCAGGGAACCGGGTTCGGCGTGGTGCAGGCATTGGGGCAACTCGGCTTGCCTGCGATCGAGTTTGGCGACGCATCCAGCCTCCAAGTCGGCTCCCCGGCCATCGTGGCGGCAGGGGGAGGCAGGCAACACGCGATTGAAACCAAGGTGGTGGGACGGCAGGAGTTTGCCGGCTATTGGGAGTATCTTCTGGACGACGCGATCTTCACGGCACCCGCGCACCCATTCTGGAGTGGGGCCGCGCTGATTGGGCCGGATGGGAAATTGCACGGCACCGGATCGTTGATCCTTCAGCAGGGCGACGGAAAGCGCCGCACCGACATGAATATGATCGTGCCGGTGGCCTGTCTGCGCCCGATCCTAGACGACCTATTGACCATGGGCCGCACCAACGAGGCTCCGAAGCCGTGGCTCGGCCTGTATGCGATGGAAAGCGAGGGTGGCCTTGTTGTGGGAGGACTCGCGGACGGCGGACCGGCGGACAAGGCGGGTGTGCAGGCTGGCGACCGCATCCTGTCGGTAGGCGGCGCAGAGGTCAGCGATCTCGCAGAATTATGGCGCAAGGTATGGGCGTCAGGCGCGGCCGGGGCTCAAGTGAAGCTGCGTCTTGGGCGCGACGACGGCGATGTGTCGGTTCAGGTAACGTCGGCGGACCGCACCAGCTTTCTAAGGTCACCCCGGCTGCATTAGCAGCCGGGCATTAACTGCCGGTTGGTTGACGAGCCCAATCCGCCGGCAGGCAATGGTCCATTGTCAGGCCGGGGTGGCAGTTGCCGCACCCGCCCACTGGGCGGGCGGGAACGCCGACGACTGTTGTGAACGGCGCCACACAATCCAGCACGATGCTACCGGCGCCAATCTTGGCACCCTCGCCAACCTCGATATTGCCGAGGATTTTTGCGCCCGCGCCGATCAGCACACCACGACGGATTTTCGGGTGACGATCACCGCTTTGCTTGCCGGTGCCGCCGAGCGTGACTTCCTGCAACATCGAGACATCGTTCTCAACCACGGCGGTCTCGCCGATGACGAGGCCGGTGCCGTGATCGACCATGATGCCGGAACCGAGGATAGCGGCCGGGTGGATGTCGACCGCGAAAACCTCTGAAATACGGCTCTGCAGATGGTGGGCCGCGTGCCGGCGACCCTGGCGCCAAAGCCAGTGGGTGATCCGGTAGGCCTGGAGTGCCTGATAACCCTTAAAGTATAGAAAGGGCGTCAGCAGATCGGGGCACGCGGGGTCGCGTTCCTGAATGGTGCGCAAATCGATTGCGGCGGCCTCGACAATCGCCGGATCATGTTCACAGGCATCGGCGATCAGCCCAGAGAGGGCGATCGTGTCGATTTCCTCGTCGGCCAGCTTGCGCGCGAGGCGGTGGGTAAGCGCCTCGGCAAACCCGCTGTGACGGAGCAGGATATCGTGGACAGGGCGGGCCATGAAGCGGTCATGAGCAACAGCGGCGACTGCATCAGCCGAGATGATGTTCCACAATCCCTCAAGCGCCGTAGGTCGGCTCTCCAACGAAGACACGGCCTGTAACGGGCGAGCCGAGTATTCCAT
>JANXXW010000579.1 GCA_025350425.1 Rhodospirillales bacterium | reverse complement strand
GCCCACCAGCATGGCCCGCGCCCGGCTGGTCTCCAGCGTCACCGGGATGCGGCTGTTCAAATCCGTCAGCAGCAGCACGCGGGCGCTGCGCGCGCCCAGCTCGGTCACGCGCCCGACCAGCCCGCGATCGTCCAGGGCGATCTGCCCCTTGGCGATGCCCTGCCCTGGCCCGGCCGAAAGCAACACCGCCCGCGCGTACACGCCCCCCGCGTCCGCCACCACGCGCGCCGTGACGAACGCCCCCGCAGCCTCCGGAATCCAGCGCAAATTATCCTTCAGCGTGGTGTTCTCGGCGTCCAGCGCGAGTGCCACGGACTGCCATCGCCGCAGCTTGTCGTTGTCCTCGCGTAACGCCGCGTTGTCGGCATAGACCGTGAGCAGGCGGCTGACACTGTCGAAAGCGTCCCGAACCCGCGCCACCGGCTCCGCCACCACCCCGAAGATCGGGGCCAGCGCGTCGGCCAGCGCCATGCGCGCCCGCTCGGCCAGCGGCGCGTCCGCCTTGCCGCCCAGCATCAGGCCGAACGACGCCAGAATCAGCACCGGCAAGGTCAGCTTGGCCAGCCCCTGACGGACCGGGATCGACAGATGGATCAACGAAGCCCGCCCCCCGACGGAAAGCTAATACATGGACGTCAGCACGTTCCGCAGCCGCTTCATTTCCTCAAGCGCCCGCCCGGTACCGAGCGCCACACACTGGAGCGGGTCCTCGGCAACAACCACCGGAAGGCCGGTGGCTTCGCGCAGCACCTCGTCCAGACGATAGAGCAGCGCGCCGCCGCCCGTCAGTACGATCCCCTTATCGACGATGTCAGCCGCCAGTTCAGGCGGTGTGTTCTCCAGCGCCACCTTCACCGCCTCCAGGATCGCCACGACCGGCTCGGCCAGGCTCTCGGCGATCTGCCGCTGTCCGACCAGCACCTCGCGCGGCACTCCGTTCATGAGGTCGCGCCCTTTCACCTCGCGGAAAGGGCCGTCCCCGCCATCGGCGGGCGGGGCTGCAGCACCTATGTCCATCTTGATCCGCTCGGCAGAGCTTTCGCCGATCAACAGGTTATGGTTGCGACGGATATAGCTGATGATCGCCTCGTCCATCTTGTCGCCGCCTACCCGCACGCTGCGCGAGTAGACGATGCCGCCGAGCGAGATCACGGCCACCTCGGTGGTTCCCCCGCCGATATCGACGATCAGGCTGCCTGAGGGCTCGGTTACCGGCAGCCCTGCCCCGATCGCGGCGGCCATCGGCTCCTCGATCAGCAGCACCTTGCGCGCGCCGGCGCTCTCGGCGCTCTCTTGGATCGCGCGCCGCTCCACGGCGGTGGAGCCGGACGGCACGCACACGATGATCATGGGCGACGCAAAGCCGCGGCGGTTGTGAACCTTGCGGATGAAATGCTTGATCATTTCTTCCGCGACCTCGAAATCGGCGATCACCCCGTCGCGCAAGGGGCGGATCGCCTGGATGTTGCCAGGCGTGCGGCCCAGCATCTGCTTGGCTTCCTCGCCCACCGCCAACACCTGCTTCTTGCCGCGCACGTCGGCGATCGCCACCACACTCGGCTCGTCGAGCACGATGCCCCGGCCCTTCACATAGACAAGAGTGTTCGCGGTGCCGAGATCGATGGCCATGTCGGCCGACATGAAGCCGAGCAAGCGGGAGAACATCCGAGTGGAGCCTTCAAGAAACGACACAATACGCAGTCGGGGGAAGCGTGACGAATTAACCCCAAGGTAGCACATGAGCAAGGCCCTTACGCCGCGCAGCTATTGACCTTTTCGCAGTCAGGCATGTGTTGCTCAAAATCGCCGTCGATCAAAGGAGCCTGATTTGTCGAAAGTCGCCCTCGTGACCGGCGCCGCCCACGGCATCGGGGCTGGGATCGCCTCCCGCCTCCTGCGTGACGGCTGGCGCGTGGTGATCGCCGACCGCGACCAACCCGCCGCTTCGTCAGGCCGCTTCGTCCGCGCCGATGTGGCAGACGAGGCGGCCACGCGAGACCTCGTCGCCGGGATCGCCAGCAACGAAGGCCAACTCGACGCCCTCGTCTGCAACGCCGGCTTTATGATCCGCAAGCCGCTCGCCGACCTGACCCTGGGTGAGTGGAACCGCGTCCTGGCTACCAATCTCACCAGCACGTTCCTGCTCGCCCGCGCCGCCGAGCCACTGTTGCGCGCAAGCAAGGGCGCCATTGTCACCATCGCCTCGACCCGCGCCCACATGTCCGAACCCGACACCGCCAGCTATTCCGCCTCCAAGGGCGGCCTCGTCGCCCTGACCCACTCGCTCGCGATCAGTCTGGGCCCGGACATCCGCGCCAACTGCGTCAGCCCCGGCTGGATCGACGTGAGGGGCGAAAAGCTCAGCCCCGAAGACCACGCCCAGCACCCCGCCGGCCGCGTCGGCGAGCCCGAGGACGTCGCCGGGATGGTGGCTTGGCTGATCGGCCCCGAAAGCCGCTTCGTCACCGGCGCAGAATTCGTGGTGGACGGCGGGATGACGCGCAAGATGATCTACGCGGCGTAGCTATTCCGCCGCCGCCTCGATCTCCTGCTCCATCTCCGCCCGCATCAGATATTTCTGCATCTTCCCCGTTATGGTCATCGGGAACTCGCTGACGAACCGAACGTAGCGCGGCACCTTGTAATGGGCGATCTGCCCGCGGCAAAAGCCGCGCACTTCCTCGGCCGTCATCGTCTCACCCTCGCGCACCCGGATCCACGCGCAGACTTCCTCCCCGAACTTCGGATCGGGCACCCCGAACACCTGCACATCGGCGATCTTTGGGTGGCGATAGAGGTATTCCTCGACCTCGCGCGGATACACGTTCTCCCCGCCCCGGATCACCATGTCTTTGATCCGCCCCACGATTGCGCAATAGCCCTCCGGGTCGAT